>NZ_JBRRET010000061.1:0-15906 GCF_056760435.1 Stenotrophomonas sp. STEN008
CGGGGGGGGGGGGGGGGGGCGTGGGGGGGGGGGGGGGTGGCGGTTGGCCTCCCTCCCTCCTTCCTCTCCGCCTCCCGCCCGCCCCCCCCCCCCCCCCCCCCCCCCCCCCCCGGCCGAACACGCGATCCGCTCTACGCGACCAACCATGAGGGGCTCAGCCGTTCGCCGCCAACTCAACATCCAGCGCACGCAGGCGATCCACCGTGCCGACGTCGGTCCAGCGCCCGCGATGGTGCTGCCCCGTCATCAACCCCTGCGCCATGAAATGCTTCTGCAGTGGCACCACCGAGAACTTCGGCGGCAGCCGCTCGCTGCCCGGCGCATCACCAATCACCGTGCGCCAGTCGGCCACGATTGAAGGGCGGTACACGCCGATGCCGGCATAGGTCAGGCACGGTCCTTCGCGGTCATGGTGCAGCAGGCCCTGTGTGTCCAGCCGGTAATCACCGTGCGGATGCTGCGTGGGGTTGTCGACCAGCACCAGATGCGCCTGGCCCTGCGGCTCGCGCGGTAGTGTGGCGAAATCGAAATCGGTCCAGATGTCGCCGTTGACCACCAGGAACGGATCCTCACCCAGTGCCGGCAGGGCATTGAGAATGCCTCCGCCGGTCTCCAGCGGGGTATCGCCTTCATGCATGAAGTGCAGGCGCACACCCCATCGGCTGCCATCGCCGAGCATCGCCGGGAATTGTTCCGCCAGCCACGCGGTATTGACCACGATATCGCGCACGCCGCAGGCGGCCAGGCGCTCCAGGTGCCAGACGATCAGCGGCTTGCCGGCCACTGCGAGCAGCGGCTTGGGTGTGTGCAGGGTCAGCGGGCGCATGCGTTCGCCCAGACCGGCGGCGAAGATCAGCGCCTTCATCGGGCCATGCGCATCGGTGCGCCGAGCTCGGCCAGCGCCGGCTTGATGCGCGTGTCCAGCAGCTGCCGCAGGGGGGCCAGCTCGCGGTAGCGCGGCAGTACTTCGTCCAGATAGGTGATGAAGCGCGGCGCATCGTCCAGGTAATGACCCTTGTTGTCGCGATAACGCAGGCGGCAGAACAGGCCCAGGATCTTCACGTGGCGCTGGATGCCCATCCAGTCCGCGTCACGCAGGAAGGTCGCACGGTCGGGCACCGGCAGGCCCGCAGCGCGCGCGCGCGAGTGGTACTGCGCGAGCCACTCGTCCACGCGCTGCAGCGGCCAGCTCAGGAACGCGTCCTTGAACAGGCTCACGGCATCGTAGGCGATCGGGCCCCGCACCAGGTCCTGGAAATCCAGCACGGCCGGACCGTCGGCAACGGGCATCAGATTGCGGGGCATGTAGTCGCGGTGGGTCATCAGCTGCGCCTGGCCCAGTGCGTTGTCCATCAACCGGCGATGGACCAGCTGCAGGCCCTCGATTTCGCCGCAGTCCAGCTGCAGGTTGAGATGGCGCTGCAGGAACCATTCGTCGAACAGGCCGGCATCGCGCTGCAGCAGGGCTTCGCCGAACTGGCCAAAGTCGGCCGGCACCGGGATCGCCTGCAGGCGCAGCAGCTGATCGATGGCGCGGCCGAACCATTCATCGGCGTTGCGCTCGTCGAGGATTCTCGCCAGGGTCGGACCGCCGAGATCCTCCAGCAGCAGGAAGCCGGCGTCCAGATCCTGCGCAAGCAGGGCCGGCACACGCAGGCCATGGTCGTGCAGCAGGCCGCGCATGCGCAGCCAGGGACGGGGGTCTTCCAGTCCCGGCGGAGCATCCATCACGATGTGGCTGCCCCGTGTACCGGTGACGCGCCAGTAGCTGCGCATGCCCGCATCGACCGAGGCACGTTCGACCACGGCCTGTGCATCGCCAAGCTGGATACGGGCCCACTGCAGTCGCTGCGCGCTGCGCTGGGGATCGGAGGCGGGTTCGGTCATGCGGGCATATCCGGGCGCGCGGGGCGCGCCGACGTCGGGGACAGGAGGGAAAGGTGGGGCCGTTTCAGCGGCGACCGCTGAACAGGCGCAGGATCGCCAGCACGGCCACCGCGCCGACCACGGCACCGAGGAATCCAGCCGGTTCGCCCGGGGCGTACCAGCCCATGTACTGGCCGAACCAGCCGGCCAGCAGGGCACCGAGGATGCCCAGCACGATGGTCAGCAGGCAGCCCATGCGGTTGTTGCCCGGCATGAAGAAGCGCCCGAGCAGGCCGACGAAGAAGCCGACCAGCAGGATGTACAGCCAGCTGCTGCTGCCGAACAGACCATTCATGCGTGTGCGTTCCGCTTGAGAAGAACGCAGCCTAGCAAGGCCGGGCTGCGTCCGTCACGGTGTGCCGGATCAGCAGCAGCCGTGGTCGCCATGCCGCGTGCCGCTGTCGGCGGCCACCGGCGAACCACTGGTCTCGCCACGCAGGCTGGCGGCGTAATGCTCGCTGATCACCTTGGACACGCAGGCGGTGACCTTCTTGCCCATCGGAATGTGCAGGAACTCGTTCGGGCCGTGCGCGTTCGAGTGCGGTCCAAGCACGCCCGTGATCATGAACTGGGCACCGGGGAACTTCTCGCCCAGCATGCCCATGAACGGAATCGAGCCGCCTTCGCCCATGTACATCGCCGGCTTGCCGAAGAAGGTCTGGCTGGCTTCGTCGATGGCCCGGGTCAGCCACGGCGCCATGGCCGGGGCATTCCAGCCGGTGGAGGCCTTTTCCAGATCCAGGGTGACCTGTGCGCCGTTCGGCGGATCGCGCAGCAGCGCTTCTTTCAGCAGTTCGCCGCAGGTCTTGCCATCGGCGGTGGGCGGCAGGCGCAGCGACAGCTTCACCGAGGTCTGCGGGCGCAGCACGTTGCCGGCCGATTCCAGCGGCGGCATGCCGCCGATTCCGGTGACCGACAACGCCGGACGCCAGGTGCGGTTGAGCACCAGCTCGGTGAGGTCTTCGTTCATCGGGCGCAGGCCATCGACCAGCGGGAACTTCTCGAAGATGGCCGTATCGACCACTTCGGCGGCCCGCTTGGCCTGTTCCTGGCGCTCGGCCGGGATTTCCACGTTCATGCCGTCGATCAGGATGCGGCCGGTGTCCTGGTCCTCGATGCGCGACAGCAGCTGGCGCAGCAGGCGGAAGCTGGACGGCACCACGCCGGAGGCATCGCCGGAATGCACGCCTTCGTTGAGCACCTTGACGGTGAAGTTGCCCCCGGTGAGACCGCGCAGCGACGTCGTGCACCACAGCTGGTCGTAGTTGGCGCAGCCCGAATCCAGGCAGACCACCAGCGACGGCTTGCCGATGCGGTCGGCCAGATGGTCCACGTAGGCGGGCAGGTCATAGCTGCCAGACTCTTCACAGGCTTCAATCAGGACCACGCAGCGCGCGTGCGGCAGGCCCTGGGCCTGCAGGGCCAGCACGGCGGCCAGCGAACCGAAGATCGCGTAGCCATCGTCGGCGCCGCCCCGGCCATAGAGCTTGTCGCCACGCAGAACCGGGGTCCACGGGCCCAGGTCGTCGTCCCAGCCGGTCATTTCCGGCTGCTTGTCCAGGTGCCCGTAGAGCAGGATGGTGTCGTCGCCGGTTTCCGGGCCGGTGGCGGGAATTTCCAGAAGAATCAGCGGGGTACGGCCTTCCAGGCGCACCACTTCGACCTTCAAGCCCGGCAGCTCCTGTGCCTTGGCCCAGGTCTCCATCAGGGTGACCGCCTGTTCCATGTAGCCGTTCTGCACCCAATTGGCGTCGAACATCGGCGACTTGTTGGGGATGCGGATGTAGTCGACCAACTGCGGGACGATTTCGCTGTCCCACTTGTCATTCACGAATTGGCCGAGCTTGGCGCTGTCCATCTGAAACTCCGGTTGCATGGCTGATCCGGCCATTCTACGCCTGCGCCGGGGGTAGGGTTTTTCCTACATCACGTCGGGTATTTGGCTGGCTTTTAGAAATCCACGAAACCGATAGTCTGTGTGTATGTGGTGACGGACACTGTTCCTACCGACGGGATTGCCGGTCGGGGCGGCCAGAACCACAAGGAGTTATACGTCGTGCCTTGGTTAGTCGTGTTGAGGGCACTGGTACTGGCAATGGGGATCGCAGGGGCGCATGCCGCCGAACCGATCGACATCAACCGGGCCGATGTCCAGGCGCTGCAGCAGGGATTGACGATGGTCGGAGCCAGGAAGGCTGCGGCGATCGTCGAGCACCGGCGCAGACACGGGCCCTTCAAGCGCGTCGAGGATCTGACGCAGGTGAAGGGGATAGGGACAGTGATCGTCGAACGGAATCGACAGCGGATCACCGTAGGCGACAGGCTGTTGCCCGCGGATCCGGTACCCGGATCGGTACCGGTGCGGACCGTACCAAGGCGTTGACAACAGGAATCGTCGGGACCCGCAGGAGGCCGGTCCACCGGGCACCGCCAGGGAGGCTGTGTTCACCGACCGTCGCAGGATGCGGCACCAATCACCAGGACGGTGGCATCACAGACCTGTGGAAGGGGCTGAGATACAAGCAGGACAGACGCGGCCGCGTGCAGGATGCAACGCCACCCCCACTTCGCAGGACGCGCGGGGGAGGCAGCAGGCCGACAAGGACGTGACGATTGCCCGGTACGACACAGGGTTGTGTCGCCGGGCATTCTCTTTTGGCGCGTTCGCTACGGCGCGATGGTGTACGGTGACCGCTTCGCATGGAATGGAACCTCCGCTGGATGCGTCTGCACCGTCCGTCCCTGATGCTCTCCCTTGTCCTGGCACTGCCGCTGACCGTGCAGGCCGGGCCGCCGTCTTCGCACTCGACCGACCCGTCCGGGCCGGTGGCCGCCGAACGCGGGCCTACCGATCTCAAGCCGGGCGAATTCCTCTGGCATCCGGAGATTTCCCCGGCCGGCCCGATCGTGCTGGTCGTCAGTCTGGACGAGCAGCGCGCCTACGTGTATCGCAACGGGATCGCCATCGGGCTGACCACGATCAGTTCGGGCAAGGCGGGACACGAGACGCCGACCGGGGTGTTCACGATCCTGCAGAAGGACAAGGACCACCGCTCCAACCTCTATAACAGCGCACCGATGCCGTACATGCAGCGGCTGACCTGGGACGGCATCGCCCTGCATGGCGGCAGCCTGCCGGGGCATCCGGCCTCGCACGGCTGCGTACGGCTGCCGCAGGCATTCGCACAGAAGCTGTTCAGCGAGACCCGGCGCGGCGATACGGTAGTGGTGGCCGATGCCAAGAGCGCGCCGATGACGTTGGCCTATCCCGCCGTACTGGCGCCGGTCAACGCGCGCGGCGAGGCCCTGCCCGAGACCGGCGACGGCAGTGTGGCGGCGGCCTGGTGGAACGACAGCGCGGCGCCGGCCGGGCAGGTCGGCATCCTGGTCAGCCTGCACGACCAGCGGCTGTACGTCCTGCGCGACGGCGTGATGATTGGCGAATCGCCGCTCAAAGCCGACGCGCTGCCAGCCTTCCAGGGCACCACGCTGTTCGTGATGGGGCAGGGCTACAGCGATGTTCCCAGCCCGCTCGATGCGAAGCAGCGCTTGCATCAATGGACGGCCTATCCGTTGCTGGGCCAGGACCGTGCGCAGGCGACCCCGGACCTGTTGGCCACGCCGTCGCTGCCATTGGCGCTGCCGGCCGATTTCGCCCGGCAGCTGTACCAGGTGCTGGTGCCGGGCACGACGCTGCTGGTGACCTCGCTGCCCGCCGTGCGCCCAAGCCCGGCTGAATCCGGCCTGCAGCCGGTCTTGGAATCCGAGCCGGCAGGGTCCACTCTCACAGGCAACTGAGTCCTGTGTCCCGTCCATGACCGCATCCCGCCTGTGCCGGCTGGCCACGCTTGGCCTGCTTGCAACCTCGGCCAGCGCACCCGCGTTGGCGCAGACGCCCGCCATCGCGACCCGTGCCGAGGATCTGGCCGCCCTGCTGGCACGTACCGCGCCGAAGGCCGATCGCCATGTGCTGCAGCTGGCGGCGCAGGCCATGCGCTGCGCCCTGTTGCGACCGGAGCTGGGCATCAGCGGCGAACGCCTGAGCGTGATCGACTATTCGCGGCCCTCCACCGAGCCGCGCCTGTGGGTGTTCGACCTGGCGCACCAGCGGCTGTTGTTCGAGGAATGGGTGGCGCACGGCCGCAACAGTGGTGAGAACCGGACCGAGCATTTTTCCAATCGCGACGGCAGTTACATGTCCAGCCTCGGTGTGTTCACCGCGCAGGAAACCTACATGGGCGGCAACGGCTACTCATTGCGGCTGGCCGGGCTGGAACCGGGCTTCAACGACCGCGCGCGCGAGCGTGCGATCGTCATTCATGGCGCCCCCTACGTGAATCCGGCGACCGCCCAGCTGCAGGGTCGGCTGGGCCGCAGCCTGGGGTGTCCGGCGGTGCGGCTGTCGGTGGCCAGGCCGCTGATCGACGCGTTGCGTGGTGGCACGATGGTGTTCGCCTATTACCCCGACCAGGACTGGCTGAAGCATTCGCAGCTGCTGGGTGGCCAGTGCGGCGCGCAGGGTACGGTCGCCACGCGCTGATGCGCGATTGCACGTGGCGTGGTGCAATGCAGGCATGGATATCGATGCGCTGCTGAAGACTCCGAGCCAGGTGATTGCCCGCCTGGATTACCGCCGCGAACGCTGGCGCAATGGCCTGGGCTGGACCCGCGAAATCCTGCGGCTGCCGGCGCACGGGGACGACTGGGCCCTGCGCCTGTCCGTGGCGGAGATCGAGCAGGATGCCGCGTTCTCCGCATTTCCGGGCGTGGAGCGCGAACTGGTGCTGCTGCAGGGCAACGGTGTGCGCCTGCGCTTCGCCGATGGCCGGGTGGCGGAGGTGCTGCCGCCGCATGGTCGCGTGCGCTTTGCCGGCGAGGAGGCACTGCACGGCGAACTGGTCGATGGCACCACCCATGATTTCAACCTGATGTGGAAGCGCGGGCAGTTGCACGCCGAGCTGCTGCACCGGCCGCTGGTGGGGTCGATGTTCTTCTTCTGCGAGTCAGGCGTGGCCTGGGCGCTGCACCTGCTGGCGGGTGAGGCCGGCTTTGCCGAGGACAGTGGCTTGCCGCCGATGCAGGCAGGCGACACTGCATGGCTGGCGGCCGGCGAGCGCCAGCGGCATGCGCTGCAGGGCAGTGGCGAGCTGCTGGCGATACGGGTGAGCGCCGCGGACTGATGATTCGCATGCGCCGATGGGCATCATCCGCGCATGCGCTGGGCGCTGCCTGGGCTAATACACATCACGGCGGTAACGGCCGGCCACCAGCAGGGCCTCCTTGCCGTCGGTACCCAGCACCTGCTCGATGACCGCATCCACGGCTGGCGCCATGCCCTGCAGGCTGCCGCAGACCAGGATCGTGGCACCTTCATCGACCCATTGCCGCAGCGTTGCCGCCTCCGCCAGCAGGCGGTCCTGCACGTAACGGTGGCTGCCGCCGTCACGGCTGAACACCGTATCCAGACGCTGCAGCGTGCCGGCCGCCAGCATCGCCCGCAGTTCGTCACCGAAATGGAAGTCGTGCGCGGCCGAGCGCTCGCCGAACAGCAGCCAGGTGCGGTGCGCGCCGACGGCCGCGCGCTCATGCAGGTGTGCACGCAGGCCGGCGATGCCCGTGCCATTGCCGATCAGCAGCAGCGGCGCCGCAACGGCGGCACCGTGGAAGTTGTCGTTGCGGCGCAGGCGCAGTTGTACCGGCTCGCCGATGACGGCGTGGTCGCACAGCCAGGCACTGCCGATGCCGGGCGTGCCATCGGCACGCAGCTGCCGGCGCACCAGCAGTTCCACCGCACCATCGTCCATCACCGAAGCGATGGAGTACTCACGATGCGGCAGCGGCTGCAGGGCCGCCAGCAGGGCGGGCAGATCACCCGGTGGCACCAGTGAGGGCAGGTGCGAGCGTTCGACACGGGCCAGCAGCGTCTGGCCGTCCTCGAGCACCGTCTGCGGATCGAAACCCTGTGATTCCAGCCAGGCCCGCGCGCTGTGCCGCGCGTGCTGCGGGCCGATCTCGGCAATGTCGCCGGCCTGCCAGCGCACGCCGTCGATGGCAGGCGCCTGCAGGCGCAGCCAGTACACCGGTCCGCCCTGGCTGCCGGGATTGAGGTGCCGGCGTTGCAGCAGCGTCCACGGCTGGTATTCGGCCGGGCTCCAGTCGGGCAGTTCGCTGGCGCCACCGGCAAGTTGTCCGAGCAGTTGCTGCCAGTGCCGCAGTGCAGCGGGATCGGCGTTGTCGACCTCGATGGCGTCGAACAGGGCATGTGCGCCGTGCTGGCGCAGCCAGTCGTCGAGCTGGTGACCGAAGGCGCAGAAGTGACCGTAGCTGCGATCACCCAGGGCGAGAACGCCGTACGAAAGATGCTGCAGCGATGACGGCAGAGCCATCACATGGCGCAGGAAGGGCACTGCATGATCGGGCGGGTCGCCTTCGCCGGTGGTACTGGCGATGAACAGTGCACGCTGGCTGCCGGCCAGCAACGTGGCGTCGACCTCATGCAGACCGCGCACACGCACCGGCACGCCGGCACCACGCAATGCCTCGGCACTGCGTTCGGCCAGTTCGCGGGCGAAGCCGGTCTGGCTGGACCAGACCAGCAGGATCGGCGCGACGTCGCCAGAGGCAGCATCGTCGCGCGGTCGCCCACGCCACCACAGTGCGGTGCAGACCAGTGCATAGAGCGCGGTGGAGATGATGGCGATCTGCGATTGCCGCGCCGGCGGTGCGCCCTGCCACCAGGCTTCGCCGAGATGCAGTCGCAGCAGCGCCCAGCCGATCAGCGCCAGCAGGATCAGTACAAGCGCGTTGCCGAGCAGCGCGCGCGACGGCCGTGCGCTCATGCGTCCCGCTCGTCGAGCAGGCGCTGGAAGGCGCTGCTGAGAAACTCGTGCGGGCCATCCGCTGCGCGATGCAGGTAGCGTGCGGCCAGTCCTTCGCGTTCGGCCAGCGCCATGCCGTGCTCGCGGCCGAGTACGGTGAGTGCGGTGGCCCAGGCATCAGCATGCATCGCGTCGTCGGCGACCACCGTCACCGCCGCTGCAACCTGGCGTACCGGCCTGCCGGTGCGCGGGTCGAGGCTGTGGCTGTAGGCCTCGCCATCGGCCTGATAGTGATGCCAGCGATCGCCGGAGGTAGCGACCGCCTTGCCGTCCAGCGCCAGCACCCGCGGTGGTGTTTTGGCGTGCGCGTCTTCTTCCGGCGCCGATTCCACCAGCACGCGCCACCGTTGGCCATCGGGCTTGCGGCCGTAGCCGGCCAGTTCGCCACCGACCTCGATCAGTGCAGCAGCGATGCCCTGATCGCGCAGCCACGCGGCCACGTGATCGACGCCGAACCCCTTGGCGATCGCAGAGAGATCCAGTTCCAGTCCGCCGGGTTGCAGCAGCGCATCGCCGCGCCATTGCAACCGCTGCCAACCGCAGCGCTCGCGCGTGGCCTGCACGGCGGCGGCATCGGGTTGGCGGCGTTCGCCGGCATGTGCACCGAAACCCCACAGTGCCACCAACGGGCCGATGGTGGGATCGAACGCACCGTCGCTGGCGGCGGCGATGGACTGCGCGCAGGACAGGACGTGACGGGTTTCGGCAGGCAGGGTGCACCACTGGCCTGCATCGGCGCTGTTGTAGCGGCTGAGGTCCGAGCCGGCGTCCCACGTACTCATCTGCGCGACCACATCATCCAGGCGCGCCTGGATGCCGGCGTGCAGCGGGTGCAGGTCGCGCTGGCGCGGCGCGACCAGCGACACGCTCCAGGTGGTGCCCATGGTGGCGCCGCCGAGGCGGGCGATGTCGAGCAGGGAATCGGTCATGACGGGGCGTGGCGGCTGCGATGCCGGGGCGTGCCCGGCATCGCGGTCCCCATTACTGCGGCAGCACTTCCAGCGTGGCCACGTAGCTCAGGCGACGCTTGGCGGCCTGCTTCACCGAGGTCTTGTTGTCTTCAGTGCCGGTTTCCAGCCAGTACATGCCGGCTTCCGGCCAGGTCACCTTGATTTCGCCCTTGGCGTCGCTGGTCACCTTCAGTTCGTCCTGCGCGTTGCGGTAGCGGGTGGCGCCGCGCACGATCTCGAAGGCAAGGCCAGCCGTCGGCTTGCCGTCGACCAGCACGCGGAAAGTGGCTTCCTCGCCGGCGAACAGGTCGTTCGGGTGACCGACCGCAACCAGCTCGATGCCGCGGTTGGTCGGCTTCAGTGCGGTATCGTTCGGCGCGCCATTGGTCACGAACGTCTCCACGCGGCCGACCGACTGGCTCACTTCCAGCTTCTCCGCGTCCTTGGGCAGTTCGCCGAAGGTGGCGGCGGTACCGCGCCAGCGCTTGCGCTCGCCGTTCTGTTCGTAGGTGGCGAACAGGCCGTCATTGACCGAAGCGATGCGGTAAGTGCCCTGCTGCTTCAGCTCCAGATCGAACACGCTGCGGTACTTGCCGGTCGAGGCGTTCTGCGGCTGCACGGTGCTGCCGTCCGGCGCGGTGATCACCAGCGATTCCAGGCGCAGCGGCACGTGGTTGAAGTAGAACAGGTCGTTGGAGACCGCACCATCAACAGTGATCCACGGCGCATTGCCGGCGATCACGGTCTGCGAAGGCAGCAGCCAGGCCTTGTGGGCGAGTGCGGAAAAGGGAAGGGCAGCGGCCAGAGCGGCGGCGAGGACGAGCGTGCGCTTCATGCGGAAGACTCCAGGGACGTTGGATGGGTGGGGTCAGAGCCCTTCCTGCGGAAGGGATCCGACCCCGGAGTCAAATCCCCTTCCAACGGAAAGGGCTCTGACCCCGGCTCAGGCGGTTACGGTTTGATGGCGAGGGTCACCTGGCCCAGTTCGGTGGCGCCCTGCGCCTTGCCGTTCTGTGCGGCGGTGGCCGGCCAGGTGAAGGGGATCTTTAGCAGTTCGCGGCCACCGACTTCGCGCACCGCTTCCACCACCAGGGTGTAGTTGCCCGGGGCCAGCTGCTTAAGCGCCGGCTGCTTGTCGTTGAACGACAGCGCGTGCTTGCCGGCCGGGCGGGTTGGGCCGGTCACGCCGTCCACCGGCACCTGCAGGGTGCGGCCGCTCTTGCGCCACCACTGGCGCAGGTCGGGCAGCCACTTGGTGCCATGGCCTTCGTTGTTGCTGGTCTGCTGGTACCAGACCGACAGGTTGGCCGCGACTTTCTGGTCGGCGCCTTCCAGCCACACCGCTACGTAGGGACGGTGATACTCGGCGACATTGAGCTTGGGCACCTCGACGTTGATGTCGAGCGTGGCGGCATAGGCCGGCGAGGTGGCCAGCAGGCCGCTGAGGGCGATGGTCAGGGTGACGCGCATGGGGCGGCTCCGGTGAAGGGGATTCGATGGTTCAGTGGATCAGCAGCAGGGCGATCAACAGCGGGATCATTAGGCCGAGGCCGACCAGCGGCCAGGTCATGCGCCGCTGCCGTGCATGCAGGTGCAGCAGGAACAGGCCGGTGATGCAGAACACCAGGCAGGCCACGGCGAACAGGTCCAGGAACCAGCCCCACGCCGGGCCCGCGTTGCGGCCCTTGTGCAGGTCGTTGAGGTAGGACACCACGCCGCGGGAGGTTGATTCGTATTCCACCGCGCCGGTTTCGCGATCGATGCTGAGCCAGGCGTCGCCGCCGGGGCGTGGCAACGACAAGTAGATCTCCTCGGCCGACCATTCGGCCGGGCGGCCGCCGATGGTGATGCCCAGCTGCGTATCCAGCCATTGCCGGGCCGGGCGCGGAATCGGCGCGTTGCCGTCTTCGCGCGTGCCGAGCTGGCCGAGCAGATCGGCCGGCAGTTGCAGCTGCTGGTTCTGCACCTGGGGCTTGGCTTCGATCTTCGCTGCGTGGTTGAGGGTCAGGCCGGTCACCGCGAACAGCAGCATGCCGATCAGGCACACCGCCGAGCTGATCCAGTGCCACTGGTGCAGCGTCCGCAGCCAGAAGCCGCGGCTCTGTTGCTGCTGCACGTTGGAGGGAACGGAACGGCTCACGACGGGGATTCAGGGCGGATGCGGACTGCGCATTACATCATTGATGAGAATAGCTCGCAATTGCGTATCGTTCTGTATCCCGGTGCCGGCCACGGCCGGCACCGGTCAGGGTCGCCTCAGAACTTCGCGTTCAGCGAGATCCAGTAGCTGCGGCGCTGGTCCTTGGTTGCGTAATCGTCCACGCAGCTGAACTCGCTCTGGCTGATCAGCAGGCACGACTGCGAGACGAAGTCCTTGTCAAGCAGGTTGTTGACGCGTGCGTTGACGGTCAGCCATGCGTTGGCCTTCCAGCTGCCGCCGAGGTGGAAGATCGTGTAGTCCTCGTAGACGCGGTCGTGGCTGTTGCCGGCCGCATCGAGGATCGTATCGCGGTAGCGGTCGTAGCGGCCTTCGCCTATCAGCGACAGACTGACCGCGTCGCTGACCTGCCAGTTGAGGCTGGCGTTGGCCATATGCCGGGCCGGCATGGTGCCACTGATCGGCAGTCCCTTCTGCGGGCCACTGGTCTGTTCGCTGCGGGTCCAGGTGTAGTTGCCCCGCAGCTGCAGGGTTTCCAGCAGATCGACGTGCGCGGCCAGTTCGGCGCCACGGGTTTCGGCCTTGTCGATGTTCACGCTCTGGGTGAAGGTGCTGTAGCCCAGCGAGGCCCAGCCCGGCCCGATGTCCACGCAGTAGCCGCTGCCGGCCGGAGCCACCTCGCAGTTCGGGAAGGTGCCGCCGCTGGCGATCTTGTCGTCGAACCGGTTGAAGAAGCCGGTGACGTTGAAGCCCCAGCGCTGGCCTTCGTAGTAGGCAGCCAGCTCGTAGTTGGTGCTGGTTTCCGGCTTGAGGTTCGGCGAACCCACCAGCGGCAGCACGCCCTGCCCACCGAAGCCGGTGATGCCCGGGAACAGCTGGTCCGGGCGCGGTGTCTTGTAGCCGGTGCTGACACCGCCCTTGAAGGTCCATGCGTCGCTCGCATTCCACACCAGGTAGCCGCGCGGGCTGACATGGCTGCCGAACACGTTGTGGTCGTCGTAGCGCAGGCCGAAGGTCGCCGTGAGGGTATCGGTCAGTGCCCAGTTGTCCTCCGCGAACAGGGCCCACATGCGGTGCTTCTGCCGGGTGTTGCTGCGGTAGCCGGCGCCATCCATGCCGAACACGCCGTCGACCATGTCGGTGTCGTTGTACTGTCCGCCAACGGTCAGTTTGTGCGCGCCGAAATCGAGGTCGAGCATGGTGTCGAGCACGTAACCCTCAAGCTCCATCGTGCGCAGCGGACGTGGCAGGAACGCCTGCAGGCGCGCCATCTCGCTCGCGTCGAGGGCCGACAGCGCATTGCCACGACCGGCCGCACAGTTGTTGGCGGCGCCGGTGCGGCGGCAGACGTCATTCCACAGCGTCTGCAGGTTGGCGCGCTCGTCCAGGGTCAGTGGCAGCGAACGGCCGAGGTTGCTGCTCTTGCTGTGGGTCAACGAGGTCTGCCAGGTGCCGAAGCTGTAGCGGCCCTGATGGGTCAGCGAGACCTGGTCACGCTCATAGCGCTGGTAGGCGGTGTAGCCCACGCGCGGCTGCACCACGCGGCGGGTGATGGTGCCGCCGCCATCCGGATCGGGGATGACCGCATTGCCGACGCGCCACAGGCTGGCCAGGCTGTCGAGCGTGCCCGTCTGGCCCTCGCTGTTGTCGTACTTCTGCCGCGATACGTCGTAGTCCAGCCACAGTTCGTGGTCGTCATTGACGTGGACGTTCAGGCGCACGCCCGTGTTCCAGTTGGTGTTGGCCACCGACTTGCCGCCACCACCGAAACCAATGCTGCGTTCCCACAGGGTGCCATCGGGCAACGGCAGCGCATCCCATTCCGGATTGGACGCCTTCGCATCGTAGTAGCTGCCGCGCACGGACAGGCCCAGGCGGTCCTTCAGCAGCGGACCACTCAGGTACACGTCGGTGCTGCGGGCATCGCCGAACTGGTCGTCCTGCTGCACGGTGAAGCCCTGGGTCAGCGCGCCGTGCCAGCTGTCCTGGTTGCGGCGGGTGATGATGTTGATGACACCGCCCATCGCATCCGAGCCGTACAGCGTGGACATGGGGCCGCGCACCACTTCGATGCGCTCGATCGCATCCAGCGGCGGCAGGTAGGAGAACTGTCCGCCACCGAAGTTGTTGGGATACAGCTGGCCGACGTTGCTCTGGCGGCGGCCGTCGATCAGTACCAGGGTGTATTCCGAGGGCAGGCCACGCATGGAGACGGTGGCGCGGCCATTCTTGTCGGTGGCTTCCAGGCCGACGTCGATGCCTTCCACATCGCGCAGCGCATCGACCAGGCTGGTGTAGGGGCGCTTGCTCAGTTCCTCGCGGCTGACCACGCTGATGCTGGCCGGGGCATCGGTGATCTTCTGTTCGAAGCCGGAGGCGGTGACGACCACCTTGTCCAGGGTCTGCGGGGCGCCTGCGATCTCTGCATGGGCGAAAGCAGGGGCCGCCATCGCCGCCAGCACGGCGCTGGTCAGCAGGGGGCGGGACAGGGACGAACGGACACGATGGCGCTGGGCCATGGCAGATACCTCGAAGGATGTAAGGCAGCGCGATGCCGGGTGCGGAGCGCGCACGGCAGGCAGGGAAAGCCCGGTCAGGGGCGGCAGGGAAGAAGCAGTCAGCGGCGTGTGGACGCGACCGCGCAGGCGGTCACGTCGGGCCGTGGATCAGGCGAGCGGCGGCGCCTGGCCGCGTTGCTGGCGACGCCCGGGCGCGTCGGCCCAGGGCGTGTCCGGAGCGGCCAGCGGCCAGTCCGGGCGCACACCGGGCATGGCCGGCGTGGCGGGTACGAGTTCAAGTTCGGTACGCAGCCACTGGCTGGCCAGCAGCAGCGGCGGCGCCTTCTCGGCCGCTTTTACCGGGGCGGAGGCACAGCGGCGCAGCTTGGCCGGGGCTTCTTCCTGCAACGGGCCTTCGCCGCCACGTTCTTCCAGCGGCATCTGCAAGGTCATCGCTGTGGCCGGGTGCGGCAGCAGCGGCAGGGTGCCCAGCAGCAACGCCAGCATCGCCACCCATGCCAGCAGGCTGGCCAGCGCGGGACGCTGGCCGCGCATGGCGGTGCCCATCTTGCGATGGATGAGTGGGCGAGGGCGGAGTGGGCGCAGCAAGCGGGGGTCCCCAGATGGTTTGCCGGCAACGGCCAGCATCAACGGGGCGTGATTGTAATGAGAGCTGTTAGCGGATGCAAATGAGAATGATTGCTAAAATGTAGGGGCGCGGCCTGGAGTGGCTCAGACCTCGCTCCAGCGTCGCAGCAAGTTGTGATACGCGCCGGTCAGCTGCAGCACCGCATCAGCGTCGCCTCCGGTCTGCCGCAGGCGCTCGATGGACGTGTCCATTTCCCACAGCAGGCGACGCTGTACATCGTCGCGGATCATGCTCTGCACCCAGAAGAACGACGCCACGCGCGCGCCCCGGGTAACAGGATTGACCTGGTGCAGGCTGCTGGAGGGATAGACGATCAGGTCGCCGGCTGGCAGCTTCACCTCGTGCTCGCCGTAGGTGTCGCTGATGATCAGCTCGCCGCCGTCGTACTCGTCCGGCGCCGACAGGAACAGGGTGCAGGAGATGTCCGAGCGCAGCTGCTCGCCGTTGCCCAGGTTCATCACTGCGCCATCGACGTGGAAGCCGTAGGTGCCGCCGCCGCGGTAGCGGTTGAAGCGTGGGGGGAGGATCTTCAACGGCAGTGCCGCAGCGAAGAACAGCGGGCTGCGCCGCAGTGCGGCGAGCACGCCGGCACCCAGCTCGGCTTTCACCGGTGACGCGTCCGGCAGCTGTTCGTTGTGCTTCACCTGCGCACCCTGGGCACCCACGGTCTCGCGGCCATCGGTCCAGTCGGCGGTGTCCAGTTGCTGGCGGACCTGTGCCACTTCATCAGCGGTGAGCACGTTGGGAATGTGCAGCAGCATGGTGTCGTCTCGTCGTTGCGCCCGGGGGCCCGGCGCCCCCCCCCCCCGCCAAAACAAACCGCAGTACCCCCCGCGCACGGACGGGG
>NZ_JBRRET010000062.1:0-13509 GCF_056760435.1 Stenotrophomonas sp. STEN008
GCCGGGGGTGGCCCCCACGGGCGCGGTCCGGTCCCCGGGGGGTTTTTGACCCGCGCCGGGGCCCCCCCCCCCCGCGCTTGCCGGCCCGCCCTGGGGCGGGGCGCTACACCCGCAAGGCAGCGCCGGAGTGTCCGGCGCTGCCCCCTCATCACATCAGAACCGCAGGTCCGCGCGCATGTACCAGTAGCGGCCACGCGGAATGTCATAGGTCGACGCGTCATAGCCGTTCAGCGAGCACGACAGGCAGATCGGCGGATCCTTGTCGAACACGTTGTTCAGGCCAGCGGTCAGCTGCAGTCCCTTCATCCAGTCGATCCTGTAACCCACCTGCAGATCATGGAAGGTGGTCGCCGAGAGCGTGTTGGTGCCCGCCACCTGGTTGCTGCACACCGGGAACGCCACGGCGTCGCCACAGTCTTCGGTCAACTCGGAGATGTGCCGCACCGTCCAGTTCGCGCTCCAGTTGTCCAGTGTCCAGCCGATGCTGGCGTTGCTGGTCCATTCCGGAATCGAGCTGTCGGCCACTTCCACGCCCGGCTTCTGTGGCTGCCGCTGGCCGGCCGCACCGGTGGCCTCGTAACGACCGACGAAGGTGTTCTTCCAGCCCAGCTTGAACTGGCCGATCGAGGTCTGCGGCAGGGTCCAGAACAGGTCCACGTCCCAGCCATCGGTCTTGATCGAGCCCAGGTTGGTCAGTCGGTTGTTGAAGCTACTGACCGCGCCGGTGCTGGCACGGGTGATGCCATCGCAGTACACCGGATCCAGCGTATCCACACACAGGTCCAGCTGGGTCTGCGCGTTGATCGCCTGGATCGCGCCATCGATGTTGTGGCGGTAGAACGTCACTTCCACGTCGAAGCGCTCCGACCAGGAGGTGTTGTTGCCGAACCACGGGCTCCAGACGAATCCGGCACTGAAGCTGCGTGAACGCTCCGGTTCCAGCTCGCGGTTGCCGCCGGTGGTCACCGAGATCTGCGAGTTGGCCTGCTGGAAGCCGGCCGGCACGCCCAGCGCGGCACAGTTGGCGGCGCTGCCACGCGGCGGCGTGCCGCCCAGGCCGATCGAGCACGGATCGAACAGCTGCAGGTCCGCGCGCGCGGCCGATCCGTACAGTTCGCCGATCGACGGCGCGCGGAAGCCTTCGGCATAGGTGGTGCGCAGCACGAAGTCATCGGTCACCTGCCAGCGCAGGCCGTACTTGGGCGTGAACTCACCACCGAAGGTGGAGTAATCCGAGTAGCGGCCTGCCAGACTCAGGTCGAGCTTCTTGCCCAGTGCCGAATCGGCGAAGATCGGCACGCTCAGTTCCAGGTAGGCTTCATTGACGTCGTACGAGCCGGAGGTCGGCTGCGACGGCACGCCGTTGTAGTGACCGATCACCGTCAACGGGTCGGGCTGGTACCAGCCTTCGTACTTGCGGTACTCGTAACCGGTGGCGAAGGACAGCGGGCCGGCCGGCAGGTTGAACAGATCGCTGGACAGATTGGCGGTGAACAGACTCAGCTCGTTCTGGCTGCGGTCGCGTACCACCGGCTGGATCCAGCGCAGCATGTCCGGGGTGATGGAACCGGCACCGCCGAAGATGTTCAGCGGCACGCAGCCCGGCGTCGCCGCACATGCGGCAGGATCGCCCAGCGCCAGGTTGACGTTGTAGATGTTGTAGCTGCCGTAGTTGGTCTGTTCGGCCTTGTTCTTGCTGTACATGCCGTTGACGTCCCAGAACCAGCTGCGGTCGGCCGCCTGGAAGTTGCCGACCAGGCCGGTGGCGAAGTACGTGGTGTTGACCTCCTGCTCGAACACGCGCGCGCCACCTTCCACCGGGCGGCGGCCGACCAGGCTCATGTTGCCGGACGACACCAGGTCGAAGCCGAACGGGTTGTAGGGATTGAGCGCCGAGATGGTGATGTTGTCGGCCAGCGGATTGCCGGTGGCGCCATCGGGGCCGAAGAACAGCGGCTCGGGGCCAGCCTGGTTGGTCGACTCGCGACGGTTGCCCAGTGCCTTGACGTACCACTGCACGTTGTCGGTGATGTCAAAGCGGAACTGACCGAAGAGGCCCTTCCGCTCCGACGGCGTCAGCACCATGTTGTACTCGGCGAAGTTGAAACGGTCAGCGCTGGTGAAGCAGTGGTAGTCGTCAGTGCGGTTGCAGCCGGCACTGCCGTCATAGCGTGGATTGCTCACGCCGGTGTTGGGCACGATGTTCTGCTGCGCGCCCGTGTTGGGGTCGACGAAGGCGAAGCGGCCCTGCGGAATGGCACCGCTGCCGAAGGCCAGGCCGGTACCGGGAATCGGGAAGCGCGACTGTTCACGGTCCTTCGCATACACCGGATCCTGCTTGGTCCAGCTGGCGCCGAGGAACAGACTGAAGCGATCACCGCTCTTGCCCCAGGCCAGGTCCACGCCCTTCTGCGTGCCGTCGCCCTTGCTGTATTCGCCGTAGTTCAGGGTCACCTGGCCGCCATCGAAATCACGGCGGGTGATGATGTTGACCACGCCGGCGATGGCATCGGAGCCGTACAGCGACGACGCGCCGTCTTCCAGCACTTCGATGCGCTCGACGATGGCCAGCGGAATGGTATTGAGATCGGTCGCGGCGCCGACACCCGACGCCGAAGACTCATTGACCCAGCGGATGCCATCGACCAGCACCAGCACGCGCTTGGCCCCCAGGTGGCGCAGATCGACCTGCGCCGAACCCGCACCGACGCCGCTGCCATCCGGGGGGAAGCCGAAGTTGCCGGACGAATTGAACTTGGCATTGAGCGCCGAACCGGAGCCGGTGAGCTGCTGCAGCACTTCGCCGATCGAACTCAGGCCGGTGCGCTCGATGTCGCCGCGCGTCAGGGTCTGGATCGGAACCTGGCCCTCCACTTCAGCGCGCTTGATGCGGGTACCGGTGACCTCGACCGCGTCCAGGTTGGTGGTGGACTGTGCGGCGGCGCCCAGCGGTGCCAGGGCAGTCACGCACAGGGCGACGGCAACCGCCAGGGGGCGGTGGTGCAGGTGATTCATTCGCTCTCTCTCCAAAGGAATGTCGGGACATTGGCTGCCGTACGCCCCTCCTGCATGGCGGCAGCGTCTCCTTTGTAAACAAGTAGTCAAAATCACGGCGTGATGACCGACACCCTTTCACGCGGGCTTGACGCGATTGACGGGCAATCGCATCAGATAGCGACAGATTGTGTGTCGTGTTCCAGCCTTGGCGCGCTGACCACGCGCCTGTTGCGACAGCAGGTGCCGGCATCCGCGGAGTGCTCCAAAGCACTCTTGGTGGAGGGGCTGTGCATCGACAGCCCCTCGTCCGCTGCTCAGCGCACGAACGCAATGCGCTCCATGCCGGTGGCCTCGGCCGCCGCCAGGATCCGTGCCATCCCTTCGTACTCGGCCGCCGGATCGGTCGCGATGCGCAGCTCCGGCAGGTTGCCGGCGTACTTACCCGCCTGCGCCTGCAGGCGCGACTGCAGATCGGCAATGGCCAGGGGCTGGCCGTTCCAGCTGAGCTGGTTGGCTGCATCCAGACGCAGTTCGATCGGCGGCGGCGGGTCCGGCCGGGCGACCACGCGATCGGTCGCCTGCGGCAACTGCACTGCGATCGGCCGGGCCACGATCGGTGCGGTCACGATGAAGATGATCAACAGCACCAGCATCACATCCACCAATGGCGTGACATTGATCTCCGCCAGCGGGCCATTCCTTCCTGCGCTACTGAACGCCATGTGCCGCTCCCTGCAGCCGGGCGGTTCGCCCGGCTCTGACGTTACGCCGGCATCCCGCCGTTGCGGCAGAGGCTGCATGCACCTGCATTCAGCCGCCGTTGCCTTTGTCTGGCGTGCACGCGATGCGAAACTGAATTCAGCCAGTGCCCGCTATGCTGGCGCCATGACCCGACGCTCTTCGACCGCCCTGTCCCTGCTCCCGCTGGCCTCCCTGCTGCTGATCGGCTGCGCCGGTGCCCAGTCCCTCGATGCCCAGAACGCGCAGCTCAAAGCCGCCATCGCAGCTGCCGAACGCGGCCAGTTCGATCCCGGCCAGGCCGCCGCGCTCAGCCGCCATCCGGCCTATGGCTGGCTGGAGTACGCCAATCTGCGGCGCAACATCGACACGGTCGACACCGCGCAGGCGCAGGCCTTCCTCAAGCGTTACGAGGGCCAGGCCGTGGCCACCACCTTCCGCAGCGTGTGGCTGCCTTCGGTGGCACGCCGGCAGGACTGGCCCACCCTGCTCGCCAACTGGGCGCCTACCGACAATCTCGGCCTGCGCTGTGCGCAGTTGACCGCGCGTCAGGTGACCGGCGGCGTGGATCCGCAATGGATCAGCGACGCCCAGGAGCTGTGGCGCCGGAACGGCAAGTCACTGCCCGACGGCTGCGATGCGGTGTTCGCCGTGCTGCAGGCCCAGGGGGGCCTGAGCGACGCATTGCGCTGGGAGCGCATCGACGCGGCCGCCGACGCGCAGCAGCCGGCGGTGATGCGCAGCGCCGCGCGTGGGCTTCCCGCTGCCGACCTGGCGCTGGCCAACACCTATGCTGCGTTCGTCGACAAGCCCAATGCCAGCGCACTGAACTGGCCGCGCAACGATCGCAGCCGGCGCATCGCCACCGATGGCCTGGTCAAGCTGGCCAAGGCCGATCCGGATGCCACCGAGCAGCAGCTGCCGCAGTACGCGCAGGCCCTGGGCCTGAGTGCCGAGCAGCAGGCCCAAGTGCGCTATCAGATCGCGCTGTGGACGGTTGCCTCCTACCTGCCTGACTCCGCGCGGCGCCTCAATGCAGTCCCCGACGCCGCCTACGACGAGCGCCTGCATGAATGGCGCGTGCGCGAAGCGATGTCGCGTGGCGACTGGCCGGCGACCCTGACAGCAATCCGCAAGATGGGGCCGAAACAGCGCAACGATCCTCGCTGGCGCTATTACGAAGGACGCATGCTGGAGAAGACCGGGCAGGCACAGCAGGCAAAGTCGCTGTTCCGGGAGGCCGCGCGCACGCCCACCTTCCACGGCTTCCTCGCGGCCGACAAGCTTCAGCAGGGCTACACGCTGTGCCCCTGGAAACCCAACGACAGCGAACAAGCCAAGGCCGCAGTGGCTCGTGATCCTGCCATCCAGCGCGCAGTGGCGTTGTTCCAGATCGATCGCGCCGGCTGGGCGGTGGCCGAATGGAACAGCGCGCTGTCGCGCTTCGATGACACCCAGCGCCGACTGGCGGTGCGGGTGGCCCAGGACAACGGCTGGTTCGACCGCGCGGTGTTCTCCCTCGGCAAGCAGCCGCAGGAACAGCGCCTGTACGATCTGCGCTTCCCCCTGCACCATGACGCCACGATCCGCCGCGAATCGGCGCGCAATGCCATCGATCCGGCCTGGGTCGCTGCGGAAATCCGCGCCGAAAGCATCTTCACTCCGCGCGCGCGCTCGCCTGCCAATGCGATGGGCCTGATGCAGGTGCTGCCGGCCACCGGTGCCGCCGTGGCAAAGTCCATCGGCCTGACCGGCTACGGCGGTGCCGACAGCCTCTACGACCCCGACACCAACATCGCCATCGGCACCGCCTACCTGCGCCAGCTGATGAACAAGTACGACGGCCTGCCCTATGTGACCATCGCCGCCTACAACGCCGGTCCGACGCCGACGGCACGCTGGCAGAGCCAGCGCCCCGGTTTCGATCCCGACCTGTGGATCGAGACGATCAGCTACAAGGAAACGCGCGAGTACGTCGCGCGCGTGCTGGCCTTCAGCGTGATCTACGACTGGCGCCTCAACGGTGACGCCCTGCCGCTGAGCGACCGCCTGATGGGACGCCTGGTCGACAAGCGCAAGAGCTTCAGCTGTCCGGCGGACGCGGGCCAGGGCGGCGACTGATTCGGCTCTGCGCGCCGGGCATGCCATCATCCCCGCCATGAAGATCTATCTTGTCGGCGGCGCCGTGCGCGACCGCCTGCTGCAGCGTCCCGCCGGCGACCGCGACTGGGTGGTGGTCGGTGCCACGCCCGCGCAGATGGAAGCGCAGGGCTTCAGCGCCGTGGGTCGGGACTTCCCGGTGTTCCTGCATCCGCAGACCGGTGAGGAATACGCCCTGGCCCGCACCGAGCGCAAATCTGGCCGCGGTTATCGCGGTTTCGTGGTCGATGCCGATCCGGCGGTCACGCTGGAAGAGGACCTGCAGCGCCGCGACTTCACCATCAATGCCATTGCCTGCGACGAAGACAGCGGTGCGCTGGTCGATCCTTACGGCGGCGTGGGTGACATCAAGCAGCGCGTGCTGCGCCACGTCGGTCCTGCCTTCGTTGAAGATCCATTGCGCGTGCTGCGCGCGGCCCGCTTCATGGCCCGCTTTGCCCCGCTGGGGTTCACCGTTGCCCCCGAAACCATGGCGCTGATGCGCGAGGTCGCTGCCAGCGGTGAGCTCGACGCGCTGGTACCAGAGCGCGTCTGGCAGGAACTACGAAGGGCGCTGGCAAGCGAACGGCCTTCGGCGTTCCTGCGCACCCTGCACGAGGCGCACGCACTGGGCCCGGTCCTGCCCGAGCTGGAAGCGCTGTATGGCGTTCCGCAGCGTGCCGAGTTCCATCCGGAAATCGACACCGGCCTGCACCAGGAGATGGTCAGTGACATGGCAGCGGCACTGGCCCCGGGCGATGACCTGGTCGGCTTCGCCGCGCTCACCCACGATCTCGGCAAGGGCCTCACCCCGCCGGAGGAATGGCCGCGCCACATCATGCATGAGCAGCGCGGCATCACGCCGCTGAAGGCGCTGTGCGCCCGCTTGAAGGTCCCGGCTGAACACCAGCAGCTGGCGGAAGCGGTCTGCCGTGAGCACTTGAACGTGCACCGCATCGACGAGCTCCGCGATGCCACCGTGCTGGAACTGCTCGGTCGCTGCGACGCGCTGCGCCGGCCCGAACGCATCGCGCGCATCGCAGTGTGCTGCGAGGCCGACAAGCGCGGACGGCTGGGATTCGAGGACAGTGACTACCCGCAGGGCGAAACGCTCAAGCGCCTGCATCAGGCGGCGCTATCGGTACAGGCACGGGATCTGGATACGACGCACCTGAAAGGCCCGGCGATTGGTGAAGCATTGGCCAGGGCGCGGGTGAAGGCGATTGCGGCTGCACGGTAGGGCTGTACGGTTTGCTGGCAAGGTCTGGAGAGAGGAGCTGCTGATCAGTACCTGAAATAGGTGTCGCCCAGGGCGGGATGGTCGCCCGGCTGACGCTTCCTCTTAGTCACTCTACGAAGATTTATTCGCCTCGCCCCTCTCCATCCAAGCGCAGAAAAAACTGAATCCGCAAGCTTGGTGTAGCAAACAAACCTACGGCCAATTCGATACCCAATTGCACAGAAAATGATAACACCAATCAAGTACGACCGAACCAAAAAATAGAATGGTGCAGAGGTCATCCAGGCGAACCAACCTATGATAATACCCCACCAAGGAATCGAAATAAGCAGTGATAGCTTCAGCACTACAATCCAATGAGCTATCGTGCCAGCACTAACGTGTGGGTAGGAGACGATCAACCTCTTCTGCTCGTCGAGAACTGAAATAGCAAAGAATCTTCCTTCGCTGTTTCGTGTGCCGACAACTCGAACAATGTCACCCTCGTTGAAGGGCCAGTTCCCGAGAAGCCCTTCCACAGCCATTTCACCAAGCCTGAACTCAACCTTGGTAACGGGCTCTTCCATTTCCTCCGCAGGCATCATCGCCATGCCTGCTGCTGGCCCACTGAGGCCTGGCGCAGCTGCGAAGGCACCAGTTGCTGCCATCCCTTCGCTATCACCATCGCGCCAGAAGACGTGCTGCACCACATGACTGACCCGCAGGCTGGAAATGACGCCAGCATCTGTTTCGAGCTGCACTTTGCCAGGCGTGTGCAATCGACGTTGAGTATTCACCAGAATCTCCGCAAGGCACTCGCCGCCCACAGGCTGATAGTGGTCTGCCGCCAGCAGCATCCATAACAAAGCACTCTCAGTACCTGAAGTAGGTGTCACCCAGTGCAACGTGATCACCCGGACTTCTTTTCATTTTTGTAATTACCCTGAGATTCACGCCCTTGCCGTCGCTCCAGCCAAGCGAACCGAATATGGCGTCGGCCAACCTAGAAAATCGATGAAGTCGACAGCCTATGCGAATCCCGACAGTGGCAGAGATAAGTAAAAGTCCAATGAATATGCAAAACAACAACTTCAGCAACAACCATCCGTCATCCATAACATCAATAGAAGCCATACCAATCCCAATTGTGAACAACGTGCATATCGGCAATGAAATCATCGCCGTGTATCTGAAAACCGAGATCCAATGCGCCCGACTCCCAGCAGTGACGTACGGATAGGAGACAATCAACCTTCTTCGCTCATCCAGAACAGAGACGGCAATAAACGTCCCGTCTGCGTTCCGACGCCCCACGACTCGCACCAGATCTCCTTCCTCAAAAGGCCAATTCCACAGCAAACCTTTCACGGTCAGATCGCCGATCCGGAATTCGACTCTGGAAACGGGCTCTTTCATTTCCTCGACGGACATCATTGCCATGCCCGCTGCAGGACCACTCAGACCCAGTGCAGCAGCAACAGCACCACTGGCGGCCATTCCCTCGCGATCTCCATTTCGCCAAAACACATTCTCCGCAGTGCGCTGGGTGCGCAGATGAGAAATAACGCCGGTCTTGGTTTCAAGCGGGCCGTTTTCAACAGCTCTTACTTTCAGTTCAACTGTCATCGCGACCTCACAGAAACGGAGCCGATAGCCTTATCAAAGGCTACCTGCTGATCCTGGGCGTTGGCATAGTGCTTCCCGCCGGACAACCCTTTGGGCTCCATTCCAGCAGAACGTTTCCCGAACGCACTACTCATGCACCACTTCTCCAAGTCGTTGGGGCTTAGAGCCCAGATGAGCACTTCAGTAGCCAGAACCGCCAAGCCGACCTGCCATCCACCCAGTCTCAACATCCACAGGCCGATGCGCTTCATCGCTTGCGACGCAACCACTTCGGCGCCGTCTACCGCAGCTGCCGCCTCCAGTCCAGCTCTTAACCCCCTGAGACCCAAACTAAGTGAGTTACGTCCGGTACTCCTCTCAATCACAGGGGCGGAGTAGGCAAGCGCGGTCAGGAACTGAGAAGCACCTATGGCCACCGCAGTCGCACCTCGAATGTTCAGAAGGACGTAGGCCGCGTAACTCTTTCTTTCAAGTTCAGTTTTTGCATCCGCAAAACTGTAGTACGCCCCAATAAAACTACCCGCTCCCGCCATCACACTCCCGGCAACCTTCATCCGTATGGCACTGTCACTGCCCGTACCAAAGAACTCTTTCGCCACAGCCTCATGTACACCGGTATACACAGCCACAAGCGACATCCCGGACGCTAGTAACGTCGCATAGTCGCGCGTGCCCTTATCGACCTTAGTTGCCAGATGAATGAAGTTCACCATCTCCAGCACGCCAGTCAGTGAGTTCAGGCGCACCATATTGCGGCTGCTCTCTGCCGCGGCCTGCCAACGCTTGCGCATCGCCTGCGCACCGTGGTGCAGTTCCAGGTCCCGAAGCGCGAACTGCATCGGCAGCGCGCTGCCCTTGGCGCGATAGAACTGGATGCGCTCCAGGAAGTAGCGCTTGCCTTGCTGGCCGCTGCTCAGCTCTTCGGCCACCAGGCTGATCGCCTCGTCGCGCTCCATCAACGCCCGTGTCAGAAGAACAACGCGAACCATGGCATTGCCGGCGGTATCCTGGATACCTTTCATCGGGAATCGATTCAGAAGGTAAGCACCTGCGGTGGTGACGAAGCGATCAACACCACTGTCGCGAAGGATGCGGGCACTGGCAGTTGATGGCACTGCTTCTTTCTGCGCTGCCTCCAGCTTGCGGTAATGGGCCAGGAACGACTTCAGGTGTGCGGTGCCTGCGACAAACGCCGCCCAGCTTGTGCCGGCCGCCTCAAGAATTGTGTTAGCACAAACCTGTGCTGCCGTGAGTGTCTGCTCCAGCTCCTCGCGTGGCTCATTCTGGTTCTTCGCGATGACTCGCCAGAGCAGGGATTGTCTTCCGGTAACTTTTATGTCGTCGGCCAGTTCAGTCAGCAAAGCCCGGCCGATCTCGTGCATGCCAAGCACCGCAATCGCTTCAGTGATGATCTCCTCAAACCACACTCCGTGCGCCGCAGATTGACCATCAAAGTCCTCCAGCGTCACCAGCAGTAGATCATGGCGGAGCCAAGCAACCAGCACACGCATCTTGGGTGCCATCCGGTCGAGTACCAGCTGCGTCATTGCATCCATGTTCTTCTTGAACGCGGCGAAGCGCGGCTCGTCAATCAGCGGCCAGTACTTGTTCTTCCACGCGTCCTGGGCATCCTGCAGATAAAGCGGCAGGAATTGGCGCTCATATTCCTGCGCGAGTTCCTGCTTTTCCTCCTCGGAAAGCTCAACCTTGGGATCCCATGGGCGAAGCGAGGGATTGCTGAGACCACGCTGACGCTCCACCTCGCGCACCGTCTGGTACGCGTAGTTCTTTGCCATTACCGCACCATTGAACTCCAGCAGGCGCGAGATCTGTTCGATCTGGTCAACAGCACTGACTTCCAGCTCACGCTCGCTCTTGACCTCGTTGATGCAGGCAACCAGGTCATTGCAGTAGCCGCTGAGCTCGTGCACGACGCCAACCGCATCCCACAGGCCCAGCAGCATGGGCCGGTACTCTTGGCGATCACCGCCGATGCGCCCGTTGCTGCTGTGTTTCTGCAGACGTTCAAAACGCTGTTGACGCGGGTCGGCACCTTCGCTACGAGGATAATCCCGCCGCGACCAGGGGTAACGCGTGCCATGCGCGTGCAGCCTTGCCTTGCGAAGCGCTCCGTCCGGATTGGAGGCAACCGGGAGCGCACCGCTATATGGAAGGTCTGGTGGATCGCCTGAGGGGTTATCCAGCCATCGATACTCCATGATCGAGGCCAGCCCGGTGGCATCCTTCAATGGCGCTTGATCGCCTTCCGCGCTCGCCGACGTGATCCATCTGGCAGGCTCGATCGGCTGCATCCGCTCGGCGCGCAGGGCCGCATCAGCTCCGTAGCGCTCCAGTGTCGCTGCTGTCCAAGGGTGTTGGGAGTAGGCGAGCCAGACCGTCCCGCACAGATGCGGGCGCTGGATAGTGATGAACTCCGTACGCATCGGATCGTGGCCACTACGGCCACAGCTCGGCAGGCCACCTCCTGCGATGGCCCGCGCACTGTAGGCGGTGGGTTGTCGCCACAGGGTGCCGTTCTCGGCGATGGCGTAGCATTCCCAATATTCCGGACCGTAGGGGCCCTGCTCGTAGTACAGGTACAGGAGACCCTGGCGCATGGTTCTGAGCGCGTAGGTGTATTCCGCCGCACTGACATCAACATCGCTAGCATGTGCGGGCGACAGGCCACCAAGGCCCACGTTGCAGCTGGCAGGCACTACCGTGTAGCGCACCGGCAGGATGGCCAGCCCGGTGGAGCGGCAGACGTCGCAGGCTGATTTCTCTGTCTCGTCCGGCAGTGTGGCGGTAACCGCCGGAAGATCGACGATGTCTGGACCGCTCTTGCTGCGGATCCCCACACTGCTTTCACCCGTGAAGGGCCTGTTTGGGTCGTACCTGTCTCTGCTATCGTGCGTCATGTGACTCGTCTCCCTTGATCGCACTCGCGTGTGTGGGCGCCGCGATGCGGATGTCCTTCCACTCCGTGTCTTCAATCCGCCATGCGAGTTCGCTGTACCGTTCACCCTGCGCGATCTTCGCCAGCAATGCCTGGATCGTGGGATGCCTCTGAAAATGAGGCCCGATCCGGAGCGCATGCGTGGCGAACAGATCCAGATCAGTACCACTGGACACACCGTGACGGCGCCCCTCTCCAACACTGCGCTGCACTTGCGCGAGCGTGGCGCGATCCGGCGGACTTCCGGCTTGCAGCGCGCGAATCCACATCTGGTTCAGTGCGCCAATGCTCTCCACCTCCGGCCAAGGCACAGCAGGGTCACCGGGCATTGCAGGCGCGACGGGGTTGCTGATGGCCCACTCTCCCCATCGATCCAGGAACATCCACGTGGTGACACCTTCAAACCGAAACGCCCGTTGCGGATGCGAGGAGCATCGCAAGAACAGGTCCGTCACCATCGGATCGTAGAAGCGCAGCCACCGCTTCTGGCCCTGTGCATGCGGGCAGTGCGCGACCGCGCGCTCGGCAAGCTGGTTCGCTAGCTGTCGTGTCAGCATAGGCGTCCATATCCACGCGCATGCACGCTGAGGGTGTGCGGTCAGCAACGACTGCACCGAGCGCTGTGCCATCGCCATTGCCACTGCGTGCCCGGACAGCAGGGAGTGCATGCCTCTGTCCAGATCGAGAGGAATCAGAGACGGCCAGAAGGCCGACGGTATCTGTCGAATGGCAACCGGGATCGGCTCTACTCCAACCAATCCCAGCAACGCGTCGAAGGCGTCGTCCAGATCACACCGATCTTCAGCCGGTTGCATCAGCAGATGGCATTGACCCGCACTGCTGTGGTCGATGGTGATCAGCTGTTCGCACAACGATTCAACCGACATCGGCGTATCCCTCCTGCCGACGTACTGCGGCGTTCAGGTGTGACTCACAGCCTCTGAACCGACCACCCGGCACCTTCACCTCCCCCACCACACTCGCCGGCCCCAGCCATTCCTTCTGGCTTGCCTTGAACTCCACCTTGCCCGGCGCGCCCAGTTCGATGTTGTCGCCCTCGATCCGGATGTAGGCGCCGGCCGCCGTCGCCAGCAGATGCTTGCTCGGTGCCGACAGCTGCACGTCCGCTTCGGTACTGGCGATGCGTACCTGCGTCTTGGCCGCCACGATCGCCTGGTTCTTGTGCGCACGCGCACTCACCCTGCCCTGTGCCGCATGCAGCGCGATCCCGCGCTCCTGGTTCGGGCTCTCGCCGCTGGGTTCCATGCCAGCGGTGTACAGCACCAGGCCGCCGGCCACGGCCATCGTCAGTGAGCCCTGGGTCATCCAGTTCAGTGCCACGCCGCTGGCCAGCGTGGTGTGCGTGCCGCTGACCCACACCTGGTCGGCCGGGGTCAGGCTCAGCACGCCGGCGACGCCACTGCCCAGCAGGACCGGCGCACTCCAGCCCGGCGCTTCGCCGTCGCCACCGGCGATGCTGCCCGCCGCGCTGCCACTGTGGGTCGCGCGCAGGGTCTCCTGCAGTTCGGTCAGCGTCGTGTCCACCGGCAATTCGTTGGGATCACTCGGAAGCTGTGCCTGCTGGTTGGCCGCCGACTCGGCCAGCTGCTGCAGCAGCTGCTGGCTTTCCTGCAACTGGCTCAGTGCCTGCGGCGCCGCCAGCTGCGGCGTGCCCGCCTCGGTGGTCAGCAGCAGGCCACGGCCGGCGCGCAGTGCACCCTGTGCCTGCGTGGACAGTTCCACACCAAAGCCCCGCTCGCCCTCGCGCACGTTGTCCTGGCCGCCCTTGAGATGGCCCAGGGTCAGGGTGGTCTCGTGCTGGGTGGTGGACAGC
>NZ_JBRRET010000063.1:0-13495 GCF_056760435.1 Stenotrophomonas sp. STEN008
CCCCCCCCCCCCGCCGCCCCGCGGCGGCGCGCCCCCCCCCCCCCCCCCGCGGGCCCCCCCCCCCCGCCCCCGGGCCCCCCCTTTCCCCCCGCACCCCCCGGCCCTGCCCCGGCGAGCGCGCAGCGCGGGATGAGGCGCGGCGGTCAGGGCGTGTCGCGCACCAGCGCGTCGGCTTCGACCACGCCACCGTCCTTGCCGTGCAGGTACAGATGCATGTCCTGCTGCGGGTAAGGAATGTTGATACCAGCCTTGTCGTAGCCCAGCTTGATCTGCTCGAGCAGCGTCACCTTCGTGCCGAACCAGTCGGCCGACTTCACATAGCAGCGGATGCCCAGATTGATCGCGTGCGCGCCCAGCTCGTAGACCACTACGTCCGGCACCGGCGTCTGAAGTACGCGCGGGTCGGCCTTCATCAGCGCGAGGGCGGTATCGCGCGCCAGCTGGATGTCGTCGTCGTAGCCGATGCCGACCACCAGCTCGACGCGACGGGTCGGTTCGGCCGTGAGGTTGATGATCGGCGCCGCGGTGATCAGGGTGTTCGGAATGGTGGTGTGCTGGTTGTCAGCGCCGGTGATGACGGTCTGGAAAATGCGCACTTCGCGTACCGTGCCGGTCTGGCCGGCGACCGTCACCACATCGCCCACGCGGAACGGGCGCAGGGTCACCAGCATCACGCCTGAAGCGATGTTGGACAGCGAATCCTTCAGCGCCAGGCCGACGGCCAGGCCTGCAGTACCGAGCACGGCCAGCAGCGGGGTGATCTTTACGCCAAGCGTGCCGATGGCCAGCACCACCACGATCACCAGCGACGCCGCATACACCACGTTGCGCAGGAAGCTGCCCAGCATCGGGTCGGCGCCCATTCGCGCGGTCGCGCGCGGCATCGCGTTGGACAGGCGGCGTGCCACCCACAGGCCGACCAGCAGCACCACGATGGCGGCCAGCAGTGGCACGCCATAGGTTTCCAGCAGTCGCTCCCAGTTCAAGGTGTGGAACCAGGATGACGTGGCGGGCGTAGCGGGTGCGGCGGCGATCATGCGGGTGGTCCTCTGCTGCGAAAGGGAGTTGCCCAGGGCAGGGCAGGGCGTGCGCGCACGCCAGAAACAGCAAGCCCCGCAGAGGCGGGGCTTGCATGCAGCAGCAGTATGGGCGGACGTCGATGAAAACGACGTCAGCCTGCAGCCTTCAACGCATCATGCGCTGGCCTTCAGCTTGGCCAGGCGCAGCCAGGTATCGACCACGGTGTCCGGGTTCAGCGACACCGATTCAATGCCTTCCTGCATCAGCCATTCGGCCAGGTCCGGGTGATCGGACGGGCCTTGGCCACAGATGCCGACGTACTTGCCCTTGGCCCGTGCCGACTTGATCGCCATCGACAGCAGCTTCTTCACTGCCGGGTTACGTTCGTCGAACAGATGGGCGACGATCGACGAGTCGCGGTCCAGGCCCAGGGTGAGCTGGGTCAGGTCGTTGGAGCCGATCGAGAAGCCGTCGAAGATCTCCAGGAACTCATCGGCGAGCAGTGCGTTGGACGGCACTTCGCACATCATGATGATCTTCAGGCCGTTCTCGCCCTGCTTCAGGCCGTTCTGGGCGAGGACTTCCACCACCTTGCGGCCTTCTTCCAGCGTGCGCACGAACGGAATCATGACCCAGAGGTTGTCCAGGCCCATTTCGTTGCGCACGCGCAGTACGGCCTTGCACTCCAGCGCGAAGGCAGCCGAGAAGCTCGGATCGACATAACGGCTGGCGCCGCGGAAGCCGATCATCGGGTTCTCTTCGTGCGGCTCGTAGTTGCTGCCGCCGATCAGGTTGGCGTACTCGTTGGACTTGAAGTCCGACAGGCGCACGATCACCGGGTTCGGCGCGACCGACGCGGTGAGGGTGGCGATGCCCTCGGCCAGGCGGTCCACGTAGAAGCTGACCGGGTCGCCATAGCCGGCGATCTTCTCGTCGATCTTCTTCTTGGTTGCCGCGTCCTGGCGGTCGTACTCCAGCAGCGCGTTCGGGTGGATGCCGATGTGGCTGGCGATGATCATTTCCAGGCGCGCCAGGCCGATGCCGGCGTTCGGCAGCTGGCCGAAGTCGAAGGCACGTTCCGGGTTGGCCACGTTCATCATGATCTTCAGCGGAGCCGGCGGCATGTTGCCCAGATCGGTGGTGGTGCGCTCAAAGCCGAGCTTGCCTTCGTAGATGAAGCCGGTATCGCCTTCAGCGCAGCTGACGGTGACCAGCTGGCCGTCTTCGATGACCTTGGTGGCGTTGCCCGAGCCGACCACGGCCGGTACGCCCAGCTCGCGGGCGATGATCGCGGCGTGGCAGGTACGGCCACCGCGGTTGGTGACGATGGCCGAAGCGCGCTTCATCACCGGCTCCCAATCGGGATCGGTCATGTCGGCAATCAGCACGTCGCCCGGCTGCACGCGGTTCATGTCGTCCAGCGTCTTCACCACGCGGGCCACGCCCGAACCGATCTTGGCGCCCACGGCACGGCCTTCAGCCAGCACGTTGCCGCCCTTTTCGGTCAGCGCGAAGCGCTCGATCTGGGTGGCGTGGCTGCGCGACTTCACCGTCTCCGGGCGCGCCTGCACGATGAACAGCTTGCCGCTGACACCGTCCTTGGCCCACTCGATATCCATCGGGCGGCCGTAGTGCTTTTCGATCACCAGCGCCTGCTTGGCCAGTTCCTGCACGTCCTCGTCGCTGATCGAGAAGGTGTTGCGCAGTTCGGCCGGAGTGTCCTCGATCCTGACGCGCTCGCCGGGAACGTCCGAGTACACCATGCGGATCGCCTTGCTGCCGAGCGAGCGGCGCAGGATCGCCGGCTTGCCGGCCTGCAGGGTGGGCTTGTAGACGTAGTACTCGTCCGGGTTGACCGCGCCCTGCACGACCATTTCGCCCAGGCCGAAGGACGAGGTGACGAACACCACGTCGCGGAAGCCCGATTCGGTATCCAGGGTGAACAGCACGCCGGAGGAACCCACGCCCGAGCGCACCATCAGCTGCACGCCGGCGGACAGGAACACGTCCTCATGCTTGAAGCCGTGGTGTACGCGGTAGGCGATGGCGCGGTCGTTGTACAGCGAAGCGAACACTTCCTTGACCTTGTGCACGACATCGTCGGCACCGGTGACGTTGAGGAAGGTTTCCTGCTGGCCGGCGAACGAGGCGTCGGGCAGATCTTCGGCGGTGGCCGAAGAGCGCACCGCCACGGCCACGTCGCCGCCGCCGTTCTCGGCGCTCAGCTTGGCGTACGCGGTCCGGATGTCCTGGTCCAGCTGCGGCTGCAGCGGAGCGTCGATGACCCAGCCACGGATTTCCTTGCCGGCCGCGGTCAGCGCGGTAACGTCCTCGACGTCCAGCGTGGCCAGCTTGTCGAAGATGCGCTTGGACAGATCGTTGTGCGCGATGAAGTCCTTGAAGGCTTCAGCGGTGGTGGCATAACCGCCTGGCACCGACACGCCCAGACCGGCCAGATTGCCGATCATCTCGCCCAGCGACGAATTCTTGCCGCCTACGCGGGCCAGGTCGGCCAGACGCAGTTCGTGCAACCACAGGATGTTCTCGTTCAAGCGCGATGCTCCGTTTGGCCATCGCCCGAGGCGGGCTGTAATGGCCGCGTCCGTAGGAAGAAGCCGATATGATGCCGGGCAGAGTACCGTCGGCACAAGCTTGTGCTGGCGGCCTTTTTAGGCTTCGTAGGGGGTAAAAGCGCGCATGTCGACCATCCGCCCGGTGTTCTATGTTTCCGATGGAACCGGTATCACCGCTGAAACCATTGGACATAGCCTGCTGACCCAGTTCTCCGGGTTCAGCTTCATTACCGATCGCATGTCGTTCGTCGATGACCCCGAAAAGGCCCGTGAAGCCTGTGCCCGGATCCAGGCGGCGGGGGAGCGCTACCAGGTCCGGCCGATCGTGGTGAACTCCTGCGTGGACCAGAGCCTGAGCCTGATCCTGGCAGACAGCGGGGCGCTGATGCTGGACGTGTTCGCGCCGTTCATCGAGCCGCTGGAGCGGGAACTGTCCAGCCCGCGCCTGGCCCGGGTCGGCCAGGCCCACGGCATGGTCGATTTCGACACCTACCACCGCCGCATCAATGCGATGAACTTCGCCTTGACCCACGACGACGGCATCGCGGTGAACTACGACGATGCCGACGTGATCCTGGTGGCGGTGTCGCGGGCCGGCAAGACCCCGACCTGCATCTACCTGGCCCTGCACTACGGGGTGCGCGCAGCCAACTATCCGCTGACCGATGAAGACCTGGAAAGCGACCGCCTGCCTGCGCGGCTGCGCAACTACCGGCGGAAGCTGTTCGGCCTGACCATCGACCCGGACAGGCTGCAGCAGATCCGCCAGGAGCGCCGGCCGAACTCACGCTACGCCAATCTGGAAACCTGCCGGCGCGAAGTGGCGGCGGCCGAGACCATGTTCCGCATGGAGAGAATTCCGACCCTGAGCACCACCCACACCTCCATCGAGGAAATCTCCAGCAAGGTGCTGGGCACGCTGGGGCTGCAGCGCGAAATGTACTGATCCTCTCCCGCCGGCGCCGGCGATGCCGGGCCACGCTGGATGGCTGCGCTGCGTGCTCGCCGGGCATGGCCCGGCGCTACCCGTCGGCGCGTGGCTGGACAGGGACGATCGCGGCCGGTGGGTTGGCTGCGGCGTGAACCGCCCCCACGTTGAACCACCAACGTGTAGGATCGACCCATGGCCCGAGCCTTGCCCCGAACCGAACGCATTCCCCGCCTGAGCCGGCTGAGCTGGCTCATGGGCCTGTATGCGGAAAACTACCGGCACCTGGTGCGCCTGTTCGCACCGGCCGAGCTGGTTGCGGGCAGCTACATCTCTTCGGTGGGTGATGGTCTGGATGTGCGCCTGGACGTGATCGAGTGCCATCGCTACACCGTCGAACTGCGCCTGACCTACGACCTGGCCGACCCGGTGACCGGCGAGCCGGACCCGTCGGCCTATGTGCGCCTGTACCGCGACGCACGCCAGGCTGAAACCACCCATTGCTACGTCGGCCGCCGCTGGCAGGACACCATGGGGCTGTATCCGCCGCCGGCCGAACTGATCAGCCACCGCATGCGGATGAACACCTTCCTCGGCAAGTGGCTGGAATACCTGGCCGAGCGTGGCCATGGCGTGGCCACCCTGCGTCGCGATCCGGACGGCAGCGCGGCAGCCGATGGCGAGCGTCGCCTGTCGCTGGTGCGCTGATCGGCCATAATCCGGGGCTGACCTGCCGCCGGATGCCGCCATGCCGTATACCCCGATCGTCGCCACCCTGGGCTATGTGCTTTCGCCCGACGGGCGCCAGGTGCTGATGATCCATCGCAATACCCGCCCCGGCGACCACCATCTGGGCAAGTACAACGGCCTGGGGGGCAAGATCGAGCCGAGCGAGGACGTGGCAGCCGGCATGCGCCGCGAAATCGCAGAGGAAGCCGGCATCGCGTGTACCTCGATGCGTCTGCGCGGCACCATCAGCTGGCCGGGTTTCGGCAAGCACGGTGAGGACTGGTTCGGGTTCGTGTTCGTGATCGACGGCTTTGAAGGCAGCCCGCACGGCGGTAACCATGAGGGCACGCTGGAGTGGGTGGACCTGGACAAGCTCGACACGCTGCCGATGTGGGAGGGCGACCGCAATTTCCTGCCGCTGGTGTTCGACGCGGATCCGCGTCCATTCCACGGGGTGATGCCGTACAAGGACGGACGCATGCAGAGCTGGTCGTTCAGCCGGCTGTGAGCCGCGTCGAGGCAGTGCGGATTAATACCCGGGTGATATTGACGCCATAAAATTGCCCGGGTAATATTTCCGCATCGCCCCGGTGCCCGTGCCATGTCCAATGCTCCCCTTCCGCCGTTCAGCTGCTTCGACGGTCATCGACTTGTCGCTTCCGGTACGCCGGACGTCGCCGCGCTGGCGCTCAGGCAGCTGCGTGCCGATGCGGCTGCCGGCCCGCTGCTGGTGTTCGACAACGCCACCGGCCTGACCCGGGATTTCGACACGCGTGGCAGCGTCGCGCAGCTGCTGGTGCGTATCGCCCAGGCCTTCCCGGCATCACGCCCGGAAGCCGATGTGCAGACGGCGGCCACCGATGAACCGGTGGTGGCGCGCGGGCGCGGGCGACCGAAACTGGGTGTGGTCGCGCGCGAGGTCACGCTGCTGCCGCGTCATTGGACCTGGCTGGCCGGACAGCCGGGCGGCGCCTCGGTGGCGCTGCGGCGGCTGGTGGAAGCGGCCAGCCGGGCCGGTGCCGATCTGGACCGGCAGCGCCGCAACGCCGAGCGCGCGTATCACTTCCTGCAGACCATCGGCGGCGATCTGCCCGGCTTCGAGGAAGCCACGCGTGCGCTGTTCGCGCACGACCGCGCGCGCCTGCAGGCTGTGCTGGAAAGCTGGCCTGTCGACGTACGCAGCCACGCTTTGCGTCTGGCCTTCGACGAACCTGCCGGCAGCACCGACGACTGACCTGTCGCCCCGCACATGCAAGCGGCCGCGCTGACCGCGGGCCGTTACTCCTCCCACCTGCGTCTCCTGCTGGCCCCTTGGCCGGGCAGGGCAACGCTTTGCCCATGGAATGCCCATGAATCCCCCATCACTGTCCGCAGCGCCTGTGTCGCCCCCCCTGTGGCGCGCCTATCTCGGGTTGCTGCTGCCGATGCTGTTGACCAACGCCCTGCAGCTGGCCTCCGGGACGCTCGACAACATCTACCTCGGCCACCTGCTCGGTGCACATGCGGTGGCCGCAGCGGCGGCGGTGTTTCCGATGTTCTTCCTGTTGCTGGCCCTGGCGATGGGCCTGGCCACGGGCGCCACGGTGCTGATCGGGCAGGCGTGGGGGTGCGGTGATGTGGTGCGGGTGCGGCGGGTCGCCGGAACGGCGGTCGCGCTGATGCTGGCGGTGTCGTTGCTGGTGATGGTGGTCGGCAACCTGTTCGCACCGCAGCTGCTGCAGGCGCTCGGCACACCGGCGCCGATCCTGGGTGAGGCCATCGCCTACGCGCGCATCATGCTGAGCGGCGTGCCGGTGATCTTCCTGCTCTGGCTGGCAACGTCGGTCAGCCGCGCGGTGGGCGATGCGATGTCGCCGCTGCACGCGTTGCTGATCGTCACCTTGATCGGCCTGCTGTGTACACCCTTGCTGATCGTCGGTGCTGCAGGCCTGCCGAGGATGGGAGCGGCCAGCGCCGCATTCTCCGCGGTGCTGGCTTCCACGCTGGCGTTGGCCTGGCTGTTGTGGCGCTGGCGCCGACAGGGGCATCCGCTGGCACCCGACCGTGATCTGCTGCGTGCGGTGCGGGTGGATGGGGTCACGGCGCGATCGATGCTGCGGATCGGGGTGCCGTCATCGCTGCAGATGCTCAGCCTGGCCGTTGCCGAAATCGTACTGCTGGGCTGGATCAACCGGCACGGGTACCTGGCGACCGCCGCCTATGGCGCGGTCAACCAGCTGATGAGCTGGGTGCAGCTGCCGGCGATGTCGCTGGGCATCACCGCCACTGTACTGGCTGCGCACGCGATGGGCGCAGGGCGCGTGGCGCGGCTGCCTGCGATCGCCCGCACCGGTGCGTGGCTGGGGGGCGGGCTGCTGGCTGCGGTGGTGGGGCTGGTGATGCTGTCGGCACCGTGGCTGGTCGGCCTGATCCTGGACGCACCGGACGTACGCGCGCTGGCGACAGAGCAGCTGCGCACGGTGGCCTGGGGCGTGCTGGCAATGGGCGGCGCCTCGGTGCTGGTGGGCGTGATGCGCGGCAGCGGCACGGTCGTGTGGCCGGCGCTGCTCGGAATGGCGGCCATCGTGCTGCTGGAACTGCCGCTGGCGGCCTGGCTGCATGCGCGGCATGGCCTGGCGGGACTGTGGTGGGCCTGGCCGCTGGGACTGGTGATGATGCTGGTGCTGCAGCTGTTCTGCTTCGCCGGTTGGCGGCGCCGGATTGCCGGCTGAGCGCCTGGGCGCCTGGCCGCTGCGCTCGCCGGGCATGGCCCGGCGCTACCGGGCCGGCATCCTTGAGGTAGCGCCGGGCCATCCCCGACGGAAAACGATCACTGCCGGTGCGCCAGCAGCAGATGGAAGTGCTTCTCGCGCTGCTGGCCATCGTTGCCTTCCGCGGTTTCACGGTGTGCCCGCCAGGCCGAAACACGGAAGCCCGAGATCCGCAGCGCGCGTTCCACCGCCTCCAGTTCGTGCAGGTGGAAGGTCGAGGCAAACGGCAGACCGCGCATGAAAGTGGCATCGCCGAACGCCAGGCACAGGCGGCCGCCAGGGCGCAGCACCCGCGCCAGTTCGTCCAGCACCGGCGCCAGGTTCGGCCAGAAGTAGAGGGTGTTTACGCTCAGCGCCGCGTCCACGCAGGCATCGGTGACGGGCAGGGCGTGGGCGTCGCCATGGCGCAGTTCCGCGCGATCACCCAGGCCGGTCGAGGCCAGTCGCTGGTTGCCGGCCGCAACCATGGCGGTGGACAGTTCGATACCGAGGTAGCGGCTGTTGGCCGCTTGCAGCAGCAGGGGCGCGAACGCGCCATTGCCCGGGCCGATTTCCAGCACGCTCTCGCCTGCAGCGGTCGCGAGCAGGCGGATGGCGGCCTGGTTGAGCCCGCCATTGCTGCGGTTCATCGCGTCGGCCACGTCCAGGGCGTGGTCGCCATGGGGCATCCGCAGTTGAGCGGCCAGGGTGGCTGCGTCCAGCATCGGCATCGTCCGGTGAGGGGATCAGGACGTGGCGACGGCGGGTCCGCCGCTGACCATAGCGCCAGAGAGCCGGCTTGGGAAGGGCGGAAACCCCGCCAGAAGTGATGAGCAAATGTCCACCGTCGCAGTCGGTGAGAACGGGTTGTCCACAGGGGGTGTGGATTACGCGTGGGCAACTTTGTGGATAAGCCTCGACAGGCGCCACCCCCCTAGGCTGTCAAGATGGGTGGCGAAAAATTCACCGCTGGTGACGATGCGTGAGCGACCGGTGAAGGGGGAACGCGGGCCGTGCTGTCGCCAGCGGCTGCGCTCGCGGTAACCTGTGGCCCTTGATGCCCCGTGAGACTTCATGAAACGTCACTTCTCGATGCTGCGCGAGTTCCAGCTGGCGGACTGGTTCACCCTGGCCAACGCCTTCTGCGGCACCGGCGCGGTGTTCGCCGCCATGCGCTTCCTGCAGGATGGCGAGCGTGGCTACCTGCTGTTCGGCATGGCGTTGATCCCGCTGGCCTTCATCTTCGACGCGCTGGACGGCCGCATCGCGCGCTGGCGCAAATCCAGTTCGACGCTGGGCCGCGAGCTGGATTCGCTGTCCGACGTGATCTCCTTCGGCGTGGCCCCGGCCGCGCTGGCCTATGCCTGTGGCATGCAGGGCGGGTGGGACTGGCTGGTGCTGAGCTACTTCGTCTGCTGTGGCGTCAGCCGCCTTGCCCGCTACAACGTGACTGCCGAGGCGCTGGCCGGCGACGAGGGCAAGGTGAAGTTTTTCGAGGGCACCCCGATCCCGACCAGCCTGGTGCTGGTGATCGTGCTGGCGATCGCGGCGGGTACCGACGCGATCGGCCCGGACATCTGGCTTGGCCAATGGCAGCTGGGTCCGTGGCAGTTGCATCCGATGGTGCTGCTGTTCGCCCTGTCCGGGTCGCTGATGATCAGCAAGACCCTGCGTATTCCCAAGCCATGACGGCATCCTGCGGAGGCCTGCGATGACCAGTTCGGCCCATGACGCCGGCAGCAGCGATTTCGAGACTCTGGCCGGGCAGTATTTCGGGGCTTGGGGCGATGCCCTGCGCCATGCCTCCGCCGCCGGTGCGCCGGGCAGCGGCGATGCCGGCAGCTGGCAGCGCCTGTTTGACGGCTGGAGCCAGATGCTGCCCGAGCAGGGGCCGGGTGCGCCGGAGGACGCGGTGCGCCGGTTCCGCGAGCAGGCGGGCAGCTGGTACGGCACGATGCAGGAGGTCGCCAGCCGCTTCGCCGGTCGCGATGCCAGCAGCGCAGAAGTGGCACAGGCCTGGCGTGAGGCAGTGCAGGGCCAGGGGGATGGCCTGCTGCAATGGATGCTGCAGGGCGCGCGCGGCAGCACCCAGGCCGGCGGTTCGTTGCCGGAGTTCGCCAACTGGCTGCAGCAATGGCAGCTGCAGGCGGGCCCGTGGCTGCAGAGCCCCGCCTTCGGTCCCGGCCGTGAACACCAGGCGCGCTGGCAGGCCCTGCTGCGCGCGCAGGAGGATTACCAGCAGCAGTCACGCGCCTATGTCGAACAGATCCGGCAGGCGCTGGACGAGGCCTTCGAGCTGTTCGAGCAGCGGCTGGCCCGGCATGAGCAGCCCGGCAGCCAGTTGACCAGCGCGCGGGCGATGTTCGACCTGTGGATCGAGGCGGCCGAAGAGGCTTACGCCAAGGTGGCCCTGTCCGAGCCGTTCCAGCAGGTCTATGCGGACCTCGGCAACGCACAGATGCGCCTGCGCGCTGGGCTGCAGCGCGAAGTGGAGCAGGTAAGCGAGCGGATCGGCCTGCCGACCCGTTCCGAAATGGATGCCGCGCACCGTCGCATTGCCGAGCTGGAGCGCAGCCTGCGTCGCCTGCAGGCGCAGGTGACGGTGCTGGCGGGTACGGCGACGGTGGATCCGGCCGCACAGCCGGCCCCGGCCAGGGTGAAGCCTGGCACTCGCAGGGCGGCCGCGAAGAAGGCGGCGCCAACGCCGAAGGCTGCAGTCAAGAAGGCTGCAGTCAAGAAGGCTGCTGCAAAGCGTGCGCCAGCCAGGAAGGCGACATCCCGTACTTCCTCGCGGAAAACATGACCGATGAAGGGACCTCTGGGCTTCAATGCCGATGACCTGATGCAGGAGACCCTGGCCATGCAGCGCAAGCTGATGGAAGGGCTGAAGCTGCTGCCGCAGGTGGAAGATGTCGATTACGGGGTTACCGCCCGCGAGGAAGTCTGGCGTGATGGCAAGGTGGTGCTCTATCGCTTCGTCGGCGAACAGGCACCGACCCGGCGGACGCCGCTGCTGATCGTCTACGCACTGGTCAACCGCCCCTACATGGTTGACCTGCAGGCCGATCGCTCGCTGGTGCAGAAGCTGCTGGCACTGGGGCAGGACGTGTACGTGCTGGACTGGGGCTACCCGGATCGATCCGAACGGTTCCAGACGCTGGAGGACTACCTGCTGCGCTACATCGAGGGCGCGGTGGATGCCCTGCGCGCGCGCAGCGGCGGCCCGGTGGACCTGCTCGGCATCTGCCAGGGCGGTGTGTTCGCGCTGTGCTATGCGGCGCTGCGCCGGCAGAAGCTGGGCAAGCTGATCACCATGGTGACGCCCGTTGATTTCCACACCGCCGACAACATGCTCTCGCACTGGGCGCGGCAGGTGGATGTGGACCTGCTGGTGGACACGCTGGGCAACATCCCGGCCGACCTGATGAATGCCAGTTACCTGATGCTCAAGCCGTTCCGCCTGAACGTGCAGAAGTACGTGGGCCTGCTGGACATCCTCGATGACAAGGCCGCGCTGGAGGATTTCCTGCGCATGGAGAAATGGATCTTCGATTCGCCGGATCTGGCGGGCGAGGCGTTCCGCGACTTCATCAAGCAGTTCTACCAGGACAACGCGCTGGTGAACGGTACGGTGCGGATCGGCGAGGAAGCTGTGGATCTGTCGCAGGTGACCCTGCCCGTGCTGAACATCTATGCCGAGCAAGACCATCTGGTGCCACCGGATGCGTCGCGCGCGATGCGGGGGCGCCTGGGCACGGAGGACTACACCGAGTCCAGTTTCCGCGGGGGGCATATTGGAATCTACGTGTCCGGACGGGCGCAGCGCGAAGTGCCAGCTACGATTGATGGCTGGTTGAAGGCCCGGGACGGGAAGGGCTAGTCTCAGGCGCTCTGGACGGGCTGGAGCCAAGGATGCTGTCGCACAAATCACTGCTGGTTGCAGCGCTGCTGCTGACCCCTGCATGGGCCCCTGCGGCCCCGGGCCCCGTAGCGCGCGGCGAAATCGCGCAGCTGATCTCCAGCCTGGACGGCTCCCAGTGCCGTTTCCAGCGCAACGGCCGCTGGTACGACGGCAGCAGTGCGCGCGCGCACCTGCAGCGCAAGTACGACTACCTGCTGAAGAAGGACCTGGTGGAGAGCGCCGAGCAGTTCATCGAACGCGCGGCCACCCAGAGCAGCATGAGCGGCAAGGCCTACCGCATCCAGTGCCCCGGGCAACCGGATCAGGCGTCGGCCGCATGGTTCAGCGCCCGGCTGCAGGCGCTGCGCCAACGCACGCCGTAGACAGGGGGGCGGTGTAGAGTCGAGTCCTGTTCGACTGCTTTATGCACTGCCAGGAGGATCCGCCATGAGTACCACGCCCCGCACGTTGTCGCGCTCGCTGAACGACCGGATGATCGCCGGGGTGATGGGCGGCATCGCGCATCGCTTCGGCTGGAATTCCACGCTGCTGCGGGTGGTCTTCGTACTGGTGTCGCTGGCATCGGCGGCATTTCCCGGCATCCTGGTCTATCTGATCCTGTGGCTGCTGATTCCCAACGAGGCCGATTGAACCGTCCTGCCATGGTCCGGCCGATCTGGCTGCGTGCCTTGCAGGTGCTGGGTGCAGCCTGGACCGTTCCCAATTCGCTGATCGGCCTGGTCGGAGGCCTGGCCGGGCTGCTGGGAGGTGCGACGGTGCGCTGGAGCGGCCTTGACTGCGCGCTGGTGTTCGACCGCTGGCCCTGGGGTCCCGGCGGGGCGATCACCCTGGGCAACGTGATCCTGCACACCGGGCATGACCTGGGCATTTCCTGCCGCACCTATGCGCATCAGGCGGGGTGGGGCGTGGAACCGCTGATCCGGCTGGATGATCACGAACGTGCGCACGTGTACCAGTACATGGTGCTGGGGCCGTTGTACCTGCCGGTGTACCTGTTGTGCGGTGGGGTGAGTGCGCGCAACCCGTTCGAGCGGGCGGCGGATCATTACGCCCGGTTCGGGCACGGCTGGTGGCCGTAGTCTGCAGCCAACGGCACAGCCCCTCGTGGGCGGCAATGGACGCCGTGAACCGTTCCCTGGGGGCTTGGCCGCGGCATCCATGCCGCGGACACCCCCGCGCCCCCAACCCGACCGCCCTCTGATAGAGGGCTGTGGCCTGCACCACCCACGGAAAAGAAGAAAGAACAGCAGAAGCGGGTCGCCCGCTGCGCGTGCTCGTGTAGAGCCGAGCCTGCGCTCGGCTTCGTGGACTGACCTGAAAGCAGCCGAGCGTGGGCTCGGCTCTACAAAAAGCGGTCGGCCAGGCTGCTTTTGCTTTTGATCTTCTTTTTCTTTTCCGTGGGTGAACGTGCCCGAAGAACTGTCAGGGGCCGGGGGGGGTGGGTTCGCGGGACCGTTGGCGCCATGGATGGCGCCATCGAGCCCCCAGGGACGGGTTTACGGCGTGTCCTGCAGGCCCACACCGCCCCCCCCCACCCACACAAAACCACCACCCCGTTTTCCCTTGACGTTGCCGGTGGTTCAGGGGTGCAGGG
>NZ_JBRRET010000064.1:0-10900 GCF_056760435.1 Stenotrophomonas sp. STEN008
TTTGCGGGGGGGGTGATTGGGGGGTGTTTAAATTGCTATTTTTCCCTGGGGTCGGGATAATTTTTGTTTTGCCTATAACACAAAAACCCGTCGGCGGGCCGGGTCGCGCGGGCCCATGCCCGGCGGATCAGGGAGCGTCACAGCTCCTCGACCACCACGTTGCGGTTGGTGTAGATGCAGATGTCGCCCGCGATGTTGATCGCTTCACTGGCGATGGTGCGCGCATCCAGCGCCGTGTGCGCCATCAGCGCGCGGGCCGCCGACAGCGCGTAGGAACCGCCGGAACCGATGGCGATGATGCCGTCTTCCGGCTCGATCACGTCGCCGGTACCGCTGATGATCAGCGAGGTTTCCTTGTCGGCCACGGCCAACAGTGCTTCCAGCTTGCCCAGGCGACGCTCGGTGCGCCAGTCCTTGGCCAGCTCGACGGCGGCACGCTGCAGTTGGCCGTGCTTTTCCAGCTTGGCCTCGAACAGCTCGAACAGGGTGAAGGCATCGGCGGCCGCGCCGGCGAAACCGGCCAGCACCTGGCCATCGCGACCCAGCCGGCGCACCTTGCGCGCATTGCCCTTCATCACGGTGTGGCCGAGCGTGACCTGACCGTCGCCGGCAATGGCCACATGCTCGCCGCGACGCACGCAGACGATGGTGGTGGCGTGGAAAACGTTGGGGTTCTGACTGGGGTCCATGCGGCCTCCGATAGCTGTTCCCGGGACATGGGGACAGCGCCGGGGCCGATCAAGCCTGCGCGGATGGCTGCCGTTCAGGGCTCGGGCGCCAGCGGCCGCTGCATCCGCCGGGCATGGCCCGGCGCTACCACTGCCGCCGGGCGTGGATTGGCGCTACCGGCGGCGCTTGGCGCGCGGATGCGCAGCGTCGTAGACCTTGGCCAGGTGCTGGAAATCCAGATGGGTGTAGATCTGCGTGGTGGCGATGTCGGCGTGCCCCAGCAGTTCCTGCACGCCGCGCAAGTCGCCGGACGACTCGAGGATGTGGCTGGCGAAGCTGTGCCGCAGCATGTGCGGATGCACGTGCTTGAACAGCCCTTGCCGCTGCGCCAGCTGGCGGATGCGGATCTGCACCGCGCGCTGGCTGATCGGCCCGTTGCGGCCCGGAAACACCGGGGTGGCCGGGGCGCCGCCGCTTTCGCTGCGCCACGCAAGCAGTGCCTCGCGCGCCGGCTTGCCGAACGGTACCCGACGCTGGCGGTTGCCTTTGCCCATCACATTGACCAGTCCGCTGGCAAAATCCAGGTCACGCCAGGTCAATGCGCAGACCTCGCTCAGGCGCAGGCCGGAGGAATAGAACAGCTCCAGCAGCGCGCGGTCGCGTCGCCCCAGCTCGCCTTCCGGTTCCAGTTCGACCAGTTGCACTGCTTCATCGGCGTCGAGCACCTGCGGCAGCCTGCGCGGCGCTCGCGGTGCCTTCAGGGTGGCCGCTGGACTGACCTCGACGCGGCCATGCCTGAGCAGCCACGCATAAAAGCTGCGGCAGGCAGACAGCCGCCGCTGCAGGCTCTTGGCCGACAGGCCCCGGCGATGTTCATCGGCGACGAACTGTCGCACGGCGTCAGCATCCAGCGCCTCCACCGGCACGCCCCGCGGCTCGGCCCATGCCGCCAGCGCATCCAGGTCGCGACGGTAGGCGTCCAGCGTATGCGCCGACATCCGCCGTTCCACCTGCAGGTGCTGCAGGAACGCCATGACCGCGCTCATCGCCGCCGCGCTCCGCTCAGTCCTGGAAGCGCTTGAGGCCGGTGGCCAGGGCCTCGCCCATCATGCGCAGGAACAGCGTGCCCATGCCCGGGTAGAAGCGGTTCGGGTCATGGCTGCCGACCGCGATCAGGCCGACACCCGGCAGCGGCAGCAGGGCGGTGGTCTGCACCTCCTCACTGCGCGCGCCATACAGCACCGCGTTCTTTTCCGGCTGCAGGCGGCCGCAGATCGGCTCACCGTCCTTCAGGCAATCACGGAAGGGACCCAGGCGTGGATCGTCGGCCGCGATGACCTGCAGCCATTCGGCCTGTTCCAGCCCGGCCACCGGCACGTGCACGACCAGTCGCACCAGATCACCCGCAAAATCCTCCTGCAGCGAGGCGGCCATCGCACGCAGGGTATCGGCGGCACTGCCCTGCTTCATCAGTGCCAGCGTCAGCTGGTGGGTGCGCACCGCCAGCCGTTCGTTGACCTGGGCGGTCGCGCCCAGATCGGCCAACCGTCGCGCCAGCTCGCGGTTCTTTTCCCGCAGCAGCTCCAGCTGGTAGCTGGCCAGCGATGCGGTCGGGCCGTCATCGCGCGGCACCACCAGGGTCAGCGCCAGGTCCGGAAACTGCTTGAGGAAGGCCGGATGGCGCCGCAACCAGGCAGCGACTTCATGGGCCCCGAGCTTGTCGACGGTCTCAGTCATGCGATCCACTCCCCTTCGAAGACGAATGCGGTGGGGCCGGCCATCACCACGGGCTGCCCCTCGCCCGGCCACTGGATGCGCAGTTCGCCGCCGGGCAGGCTGATGCGTGCATCGCGCTGCAGGCGACCGCGCTGCATGAGGGTGACTGCGGCTGCACAGGCGCCGCTGCCGCAGGCGAGGGTCTCGCCGACGCCCCGCTCGAACACGCGCAACCGCGCGTGGTCCGGCGCGATGACCTGGGTGAAACCCACGTTCACCGACTTCGGGAACGAGGCATGCTGCTGCAGCAGCGCGCCGACGCGCTCGACCGGCGCCGCATCGATCAGGCCCACCTCGATCACGGCATGCGGATTGCCCATCGACACCGCAGCAAACCGCACGCTCTCGCCCTGCAGCGGCAGCAGATACTCCTCGCGCGGGTGGGCAAAGCCGACCAGCGGCACGCTGGCAGGTTCGAATGCGGGTACGCCCATGGTCACCGCATACTGGCCCTGGCCCAGCACCTGCACCGCATGGCTGGCCAGTGGGCTGTCGATGACGAATGCATCGCCCTGGGCACTGCCCTCGCGCACCAGCCAGGCCGCGATGCAGCGCGCGCCGTTGCCGCACTGCTCGGAATTGGAGCCATCGGCGTTCCAGATCCGGTACGAGGCGACCGAGCCTTCGACGCGCGGGGCCTCGATGGTCAGGATCTGGTCGCAGCCCACGCCGGTGTGGCGGTCGGCCAGGCGCGCGGCCAGCTGTGGCGTGGGCGGCGCGGTGCCGTCGCGCAGGTCGATCACTACGAAATCGTTACCCGCGCCGTGCATCTTGCTGAAACGCAGCGCGGTGGAACCGGTCTTACTCATTCCCGTCGTCCACCTTCTTCACCGGGTCCGTGGTCACCGACGGACTGCCGTCACCCGTGTCCTGGGTGGCAGGCGGGGTGGCTTCGCCGTCGGCATCGGTGGCCGGCTCGACGGTCTCTTCCACCGGCACCGGCTTCTGCGGCAGCACCAGCGGGCCCTTGTTGCCGCAGGCGGACAGGAACAGCAGCGAGGCCGCTGCCAGCGGAATCAGGATGGCGTTTCGATGGGGAATCTTCATGCCCCGAGTATAGCCACTGCCGGCTGAGCGGTTGGTGGAGGGTACGGCCCCCATGGCAGCGCCGGGCCATGCCCGGCGGAAGGGTCAGTCCTGCGGCGGCAGCGGCCGCGTCCACAGCCAGATCGCCACCACGGTCATGCTGCCGATGGAAAACCATTTCACCCAGGCGATCGGCACGCACCACAGCATGATCCCGGCGCAGACCGCCATGGTGATCGTGGCCATCCATTTGCCGTAGCGGCTGACCGCGCCATGCGCCTGCCAGTTGCTGATGGCCGGCCCGAAGCGCGGATGCTGCAGCAGCCAGGCATGCAGCCGCTCGGAGCCGCGCGAGGCGGCCCATGCCGAGATCAGGATGAATACGGTTGTCGGCAGCCCCGGCACGAAGATGCCGACAATGCCGGTGCCGAGACTGACATAGGCGAGCAGCCACCATGCCCAGCGGAAACGCACCGGCCGGCGGGTCGGGGCTGCGTCCTGGGCGGCAGGCGGTTCAGGCAGGCTCATGCTCGCAAGGATAACGGTTCGGGGTGCCCGGCAACGCCCGGCACCCCGCCGCAATCACGGTGCTGCGATACCCAGCTGCTGCAGCACGAAGGCATACGATTCGGACAGCTCGCGGTAACGCTGGAAGCGACCCGACTTGCCGCCATGGCCGGCCTCCATGTTGGTGCGGAACAGGATCGGGTAATGGCCAGTATTGTCGTCGCGCAGCCTGGCCACCCACTTGGCCGGTTCCCAGTACTGCACCTGCGAATCCCACAGGCCGGTACCGACGAACAGCGCCGGATAGTCCTGCTTCCTGACATTGTCGTAGGGCGAGTACGAGAGCATGTAGTCGTAGTACTGCTTCTGCTCCGGGTTGCCCCACTCGTCGTACTCGTTGGTGGTCAGCGGGATGGTCGGATCCAGCATGGTGGTGACCACGTCCACGAACGGCACCTGCGCCACCATCACCCGGTAGTCCTGCGGCGCCTGGTTGGCCACCGCCCCCATCAGCAGGCCACCGGCACTGCCACCGGACGCGGCCACGCGATCCTTCGCCGCCCAGCCCTGCGCCACCAGTCCACGGGTAACGTCGATGAAGTCGTTGAAGGTGTTCTGCTTGTGCAGCAGCTTGCCGTTCTCGTACCAGTCGCGGCCCATCTCCTGGCCACCGCGGATGTGGGCGATGGCATACACCACGCCGCGATCGAGCAGGCTCACTGCCGTCTGGTTGAAGTACGGGTCCATCGACATGCCGTAGCTGCCGTAGGCGTACTGGAACAGCGCGCCCTTGCCGTCCTTCTGGTAGCCCTTGCGGTAGACCAGCGACACCGGCACCTTCACGCCATCGCGCGCGGTGATCCAGACGCGTTCGGTTTCGTACTTCGATGCGTCATAGCCGATCACCGGCTGCACCTTCAGCTGGCGGCGCTCGCCGGTGGCGGTGTTCAGCTCGAACACAGTGGTCGGGGTGGTCATCGAGGTGTAGACGTAGCGCAGCCACGGCGTATCGGCCTCGGTGTTGTCGCCCAGGCCCATGGAGTACGCCGGCTCATCGGCCTTCACGTAGTCGCTGCGGCCATCCTTGAACAGCAGGCGGATGCGCTCCAGGCCTTCGGAGCGCTCGGCAATGGCGGTGAAGCCATCAAACAGCTCGAAGCCTTCGATGAACACCGCATCGTCATGCGCGATCCAGTCCTTCCACTGCGCACGCGAGGTGGCATCGGTCGGTGCGGTGACCAGTTTGAAGTTCTTTGCACTGTCGTTGGTACGTATCACCCAGCGGCCATCGTAGTGGTCGGCGTCGTACTCGACGTCGCGCTGGCGTGGCGCCAGCACGGTGAACGTGGTCGGGTCGCTGGCCGGCGCGTAGCGCTCTTCCGACGACACCGTGCTGTGCACGCCGATGGTGATGAAGTGGTCGTCGCGGGTGCGGCCGATGCCCATGTAGAAGCTGTCGTCCTTCTCTTCGTAGACGACGGTGTCGGCGCTGGCCGGGGTGCCCAGCACGTGCTTCTTCACGCGCACGGTCAGCAGCGTTTCCGGATCGTTCTCGACGTACAGCACGGTGCGGTTGTCGTCGGCCCAGACCAGGTCGCCGGAACTGCCGGTGATCACGTCGGGCAGCACCTGCCCGGTCCGCAGGTCCTTGAAGCGGATCGTGTACTGGCGACGGCCCACGTCATCGTCGGCCCAGGCCAGCAGCTGGTTGTCCTGGCTGACTTCCATCGAGCCGACATTGAAGTAGCCCTTGCCGGCGGCCATTGCGTTGACGTCCAGCAGCACTTCTTCGGCAGCATCCATGCTGCCCTTGCGGCGTGCGTGGATCGGGTAGTCCTGCCCGCTCTCGAAGCGGCTGTAGTACCAGTAGCCGCGCTCGCGCGCCGGCACGCTGGAATCATCCTGCTTGATGCGGCCGACGATCTCCTTGTACAGCGCGTCTTCCAGCGGCTTCAACGGCGCCAGCACCTGGTCGGCATAGGCGTTCTCGGCCTGCAGGTAGGCCAGCATGTCCTTGTTCGCGCGCTTGTCGTCACGCAGCCAGTAATAGTCGTCGTTGCGGGTCGCGCCGAACGGGGCCTTGACCTCGTGCGGATGCCGGGCGGCGTCCGGCGGAACAGGCAGGGGGGCGGCGGTAGCGGTGCTGGTCATCAGGCTGGCGAGCAACAGGCAGAGGGTGGACTTCATGAGATAAGGCTCCAGGCGCTTCAATGCAATGGTCTTCGACGGGATCGGTTCCCTTTCCCCGAACAGCGATCTGACCCCAATCCCGTCGGCACCACAACCCTGCAGGTCGTCACGGTGCGGACCCGCCGGCAGCGGTCGGCGTACCATGGGCGCATGAGTACCCTGCCCCACCCGCCGGTCTACAGCCGGCGCAGCCATGAAATCGCTCCGTTCCACGTGATGTCCCTGCTGGCCCGCGCGCAGGCGCTGGAACAGGCCGGCCACGATGTCATCCACCTGGAGATCGGCGAACCGGACTTCACCACGGCCGGGCCGGTGGTGCGCGCCGGCCAGGCGGCCCTGACCGCCGGGCACACGCGCTACACCGCCGCACGCGGCCTGCCTGCGCTGCGCCAGGCGATCAGCGGTTTCTATCGCAGCCGTTACCGGCTGGATGTGGATCCGGAACGCATCCTGGTCACTCCTGGCGGCTCCGGCGCGCTGCTGCTGGCCAGCAGCCTGCTGGTCGACCCGGGCCGGCACTGGCTGCTGGCCGATCCCGGCTATCCCTGCAACCGGCATTTCCTGCGCCTGGTGGAAGGTGCCGCACAGCTGGTCCCGGTCGGTCCACAGACCGCCTACCAGCTCACACCCTCGCTGGTGCAACAGCACTGGAACACGGACAGCGTCGGCGCACTCGTCGCCTCGCCGGCCAACCCCACCGGCACGGTGCTGTCGGCCGATGAACTTGCGGCGCTGTCACGCGCACTGCACGCACGCGGCGGGCACCTGGTGGTGGACGAGATCTATCACGGCCTGACCTACGGCGTGGACGCGGCCAGCGTATTGCAGGTCGATGACAGCGCGTTCGTGCTGAACAGTTTCTCGAAGTACTTCGGCATGACCGGCTGGCGCCTGGGCTGGCTGGTGGCGCCGCCCGCAGCGGTGCCCGAACTGGAGAAGCTGGCGCAGAACCTGTACATCAGTGCGTCGAGCATCGCCCAGCATGCAGCCCTGGCCTGTTTCACCGATGAATCGATGGCGATCTTCGAACAGCGACGGGAGGCCTTCCGCCAGCGTCGCGATTTCCTGCTGCCGGCGCTGCGCGAGCTGGGCTTCCGCATCGAGGTGGAGCCGCAGGGCGCGTTTTATCTGTATGCCGATGTCAGTGCGTTCACCGATGATGCCCAGGCGTTCTGCGCACACTTCCTCGAAACCGAGCATGTGGCGTTCACCCCGGGCCTGGATTTCGGCTTCCACCGCGCCAACCAGCATGTGCGCCTGGCCTATACCCAGGAAATACCGCGGCTGCAGGAAGCGGTGGAGCGCATCGCGCGCGGGCTGCAACATTTCCGCTAGCGCCGGGCCATGCCCGGCGAGCGCGCAGCGCCGCCCATGAAAAACGCCGCCCGGGGGCGGCGTTTTTCATTTCGTCATTTACCGCCCAGGCGCTCCCACAGGAAGCTGTAGGCCAGGGCCGCCATGTGCGCGGCCTGCGCGTTGTTGGCTGCGCCGCCATGACCACCTTCGATGTTCTCGTAGTAGGTCACATCCTTGCCGGCATCGATCATCTTCGCCGCCATCTTGCGGGCATGGGCCGGGTGCACGCGGTCATCGCGGGTGGAGGTGGTGAACAGCACCGGCGGGTAGTTCTTCTTCGCGTCGAACAGATGGTACGGCGAGAAGGTCTTGATGAACTCCCAGTCGCTGGTATCGGGGTTGCCGTACTCGGCCATCCACGACGCGCCGGCCAGCAGGTGGCTGTAGCGCTTCATGTCCAGCAGCGGAACCTGCACCACCACCGCACCGAACAGCTCCGGGTACTGCGTCAGCATGTTGCCGGTCAGCAGGCCGCCGTTGCTGCCGCCCTGCACGCCCAGGTGCCTGGCACTGGTGATCCTGCGCTTGACCAGATCCTGTGCCACCGCGGCCATGTCCTCGTAGGCCTTGTGACGATTCTGCTTCAGCGCCGCCTGGTGCCAGCGTGGGCCGTACTCACCGCCACCACGGATGTTGGCGACCACGTACACACCGCCCTTCTCCAGCCAGGCGCGGCCCATGCCACCGGAATAGCTGGGTGTCAGCGAAATCTCGAAACCGCCGTAGCCGTACAGCAGGGTCGGATTGGAGCCGTCCAGCTTCATGTCCTTGGCATGCACCACGAAGTACGGCACACGGGTGCCATCCTTGCTGGTGGCGAAGTGCTGCTCGATCACCTTGCCCTCGGCATTGAAGAAGGCCGGCATGGTCTTCAGCGTTTCCGGTGCCTTGCCGATCTCGGCCAAAGCCAGGGTGGTCGGCGTCAGATAATCGGTGGCGGTCAGCCAGACCGCATCGCTGTCGTCGCTGTCCACTGCGCCCACGGCCAGAGTGCCGAATGCCGGCGCGCCGACAAACGCGCTCTTCTGCCAGCCATTGGCGCCCGGGGTCAGCACGGACAGGCGATTCTTCACATCGTCCAGCACGTTCAGGACGAGGTGGTTCTTGGTCCAGGTCGCACCGGCCAGCGAGGTGGTCGCGGTCGGGGTGAACAGGACCTCGAAGTCACGCTTGCCGGCCAGGAAGTCATCGAGCCGGGTCGCCAGCAGCGAGCCGGATGCGTAGGTCCTGCCGCCCACGGTCCAGGCGTCGCGCAGCTCCAGGGTCAGCCACTGCTTGTGCAGGCCCTTCTCGGCGGAGTTCGGCGCATCGATCTTGGTCAGCGTGCCATCGTCGCCGCGCAGGTAGACCTCATTGTTGTAGAACGCCAGCGTGCGGCTGACCAGGTTGCGCTCGAAGCCCGGGGTGTCATCGTGCATCGCCGCGATGTACATGTCCTCCGGCTTGCCTTCGTACACCACGCTGGCCGACGACATCGGCGTCCCACGCTTCCACAGCTTGGCCACGCGCGGGTAGCCGGAGGTGGTCATGGTGCCTGCACCGAAATCGGTGTAGACGAACACGGTATCGCGATCGATCCAGTTCAGGCCGCCCTTCGACTCGGGACGGAAGAAGCCATCCTCGATCCAGCGCTTCGTCGACAGATCGAACTCGCGGGTGACATCGGCATCCGCGCCGCCGCGTGACAGCGCGATCAGGCAGCGGCTGTAGTCCGGGCGCAGGCAGTCGGCGCCGTGCCAGACCCAGTTCTCGCCCTCGGCCTTGTTCAGTGCGTCCAGGTCAAGCACGGTTTCCCACTGCGGCGAGGCCTTGCGGTACTCGGCCAGGGTGGTGCGCCGCCACAGGCCACGTTCGTGCTGCTTGTCCTTCCAGAAGTTGTAGTAGTAGTCGCCGATCTTCTGCACGCCGGGAATCTTGGCATCCGAATCGAGCACCTCACGGATGCTGGCCTCCATCTGCCTGAAGGCCGGAGTCTGCGCCAGGCGCGCCTCGGCCTTGGCGTTCTGTTCCTTGACCCAGGACAGCGGCTTGTCGCCGGTGACGTCCTCCAGCCAGGCATAACGGTCGGTATCTTCAGCAGCCACGGCGGTCCCCACCGAGGCAGCGGTCATCATGCCAGCCAGCAGGCAGGCGGAAGCGAGTCGTGACATTGCAGCTCCAGGCAGTCATAAGCCGTGGAACGCTAGCACGGATCCGGACACCGCCCCCGTGTCGAAGGTCAGGCCGCCGCCGTCGCGCCGCGCCGGCCGCGCGCGCCGGCTGCCCTCCGGCGGCGCGCCTGTCCACCGGTACGACGGGACGACCGCCGCCGCAGCGATGGCAGTGGGCAGCGCAGCAACGCCCACCAGGCCACCAGCGGCATGCCGATCAGCCACAGGGGCAGCCAGCCCAGCCAGGCACTGCTGCCGCGGGCGGCCGGCCACACCAGGACCAGTGCAACGCCGGCCAGTGCCAGATGCTGTACACCCCGCAGCAGGCGCGGATCGGCGCGTTCGCTGACGCGTTCAGTCGAGGGGCGGCGTGTGAGGCGTGCGCTCATGCGGGTTTCTCCGGTGGACAATGCGACACAGCTTGGGCAAGGGCCTTCTCATACGCTGCGACACCATTGACGGACCGCGTGCACACAGTCGACCATGCGCGTGCAAGCCCACTGGAGCCCGCTCCCGCATGACTTCGATCCGCCCGCTCTGCGCCGTGCTGCTGGCCCTGTCCCTGGCGGGCCCGGCGCTGGCTGCCAGCGATCCGCCGTCGCCGCGTGCCGCGGCGCCCCGCGCCCCCGATCCGAACGCGCCGATCGATCTGCAACGTTTCATGGGCACCTGGTACGTGATCGGCCGCGTACCGAACTTCGTCGAGCGCGGTCACGTTGCCAGCGTCAACGAGTACGCGCTGCGCGACGATCACAAGGTTGCCATCACCTACCGCTACCGCAACGGCTTCAGCGAACCGCAACAGGAGATCCGCGCCCGTGCCAGCGTCGACCCGGACAGCGGCAACCATGGCTGGCGGACCTGGTTCTACCGCGTGGTGCCGACCCATTCGCGCGTTCTGGAAGTGGCGCCGGATTACTCCTGGGCACTGATCGGCTATCCGGGCCGCGAGATGGCGTGGATCTTTGCCCGTCGGCCTGACATGGACAAGACGCTGTACAAGGAGCTGGCCGAGCGCCTGCGCGACGAGTACGGAGTGAATACCGACAAGCTCAAGCGGGTGCCGCAGCGCCCGGACCAGGTCGGCAAACTGGGCTATGAAGTGCCCAACGCGCGGTGAGACGACGCCGCCGGGGGGGGGGGCCCGGGCGGGGGGGGGGCGCGCGGGGGGGGGGGGGGGGGGGGGGGGGGGCCGGGGGGGGGGGGGGGGGGGGGGGGGGGGGGGG
>NZ_JBRRET010000065.1:0-9571 GCF_056760435.1 Stenotrophomonas sp. STEN008
TTATCACCCCCCCCCCCCCTGTCCCCCCCCCCCGGCCCCCCCGCCCCCCCCCCCCCCCGGCCGCGCCCCCGGCGGGCCCCCCCCCGCGCGGCGCCCCGGCCCGCCCTGGCGGCCGCGCGGGCCCTGCCCCGGCGGATGCAACGGTCAGGCCAGCAGGCGGTCCACGGCCTCGACCATCGCCTTGCGACCAAACAGGAAGTCCCAGTAGCTGCCGCCCACCTGCCGCCACAGCACCGCGGCGCGGACGGCGGCCAGCAGCAGGGCACGGATCTCGGAGACCACACCGGCCTGGCCCAGGTAATGCGGGTTGCCCTGCACCATCACCCGCGGCTTGAGATGGCTGATGGTGTCCGCATAGACGCCGCCGAGGCTGGCCAGCACATCCGGGTGACCGCTGTCGCCCAGTTCGGCGGCCTTGCGCTGCGCCTGCTCGATGCCCGCGGCAACCTTGTTGACGGTTGCGCCGTCCTGCACGAAGCGGCGCTCCAGCTGCAGCACCGACAATGCCAGCTTGGGCAGGATCGGATCCTGGCCCTGGTTGCGGAAGTAGTTGTGCAGCAGGCGCAGGCCCGACTTCAGCGCGTGGCGGTCGCCGAACACCTCCTGCGGAGAGGACGCGTCGACGCGGAACACGCTGTCCACCGCGGTACGTACAGCGGCGGCGTCGGAATGGCCGGTATCGGCGATGCGGCGCACCTGCTGCAGGGCCTGGGCAATGCCGGCCAGGGCCAGGACGCGGTCGTCGACAGTGAAACTCATGCAGCGATTACCTCAAAAGGAGAAGGGGTGGTGTGCAGGCGCTGTTCCAGCGGCGCATCGGTGGCGGCGATCACCGCACCGCCCAGGCAGATCTCGCCGTCATACAGCACCAGCGACTGGCCGGGCGTGACGGCCCGCTGCGGGCGGGCAAAGGTGACCAGCACGCTGCCATCGTCCAGCACATCGACCGTACACGGCTCGTCGGGCTGGCGGTAGCGGGTCTGGGCAGTGCATTCGAAACGCCGGGCCGGTGGTGCGCCGGCGATCCAGTGCGCGGTTTCCGAACGCAGGCGTTCGGAGAGCATCCACGGGCTGTCGCGGTCCTGATCGACATACAGCACGTTGCTGGCCACGTCCTTGCCGACCACGTACCACGGCGCGGCCGGGCGGCCACGCACGCCGCCGATGTTCAGGCCCTCGCGCTGGCCGAGCGTGAAATAGAACACGCCCGGATGCTCGGCAATCACGCTGCCGTCGGCCGGGTCGAGGATCTGTCCCGGCCGGGCCGGCAGATAGCGGCCCAGGAACTCGCGGAAGTCGCGCTCGCCGATGAAGCAGATGCCGGTGGAGTCCTTCTTGGCATGGGTCGGCAGGCTGACGTCACGGGCGATCCGGCGCAGGTCGCTCTTTTCCAGGTCGCCGATCGGGAACAGGGTGGCGGCCAGCTGCGCCTGCCCCAGCTGGTGCAGGAAATAGCTCTGGTCCTTGGAGCGGTCGGCGCCGCGCAGCAGCAGCCACTGGTGGCCGCGCTGGGTCACCCGCGCGTAATGGCCGGTGGCGATGCGCTCGGCGCCCAGTTCACGCGCCGCGTCCAGGAAGTGCTTGAACTTCACCTCGCGGTTGCACAGCACGTCCGGATTGGGGGTGCGGCCGGCGGCGTACTCGGCCAGGAAATGCTCGAACACGCCTTGCCAGTACTCGCTGGAGAAGTCGCGGAAATGGAAGGGAATGCCCAGCAGGCCGCAGACCGCCACCGCATCGCGGCGATCATCCTCGGCGCGGCAGTCGCCGCTGCCGTCGTCGGCCCAGTTCTGCATGAACAGGCCGGCCACGGCCTCGCCCTGCTGCACCAGCCGCCAAGCGGCGACCGACGAATCGACGCCACCGGAAACGCCCACCATCACGCGCGGGGTGCTCATGCGACCTCCCGGACCAGCGAAAGCGGGTGGCGCTGGCCACCCAGATAGTCCGCCACGACCTGCCATACCAGCGGGCTGCGCTGGCGCTGCCCGGCGGCCTGCAGCTCGGCCGGGGTCATCCACAGCGCGCGGTCGATGCCGGTGTCGAGCGGCTGCGCCGGATCATGCGAGACCGGGCGCGCCGCGTAGCAGAAGCGAAGGAACGTCGTACCGTCGCCCGCCGTCCATTGGTAACAGCCGATGAAGTCGGTCAGCTGAACCGTCCAGCCGGTCTCCTCGCGGGTCTCGCGCAGCGCCGCCTCGGCCAGGCTCTCGCCGGGCTCGAGGTGCCCGGCAGGCTGGTTGAGCACGGCGCGGCCATCGATGGTCTCCTCGACCAGCAGCACGCGGCCGCCGTCGACCACGATGGTGGCGACGGTGGCGTGCGGTGCCCAGCGCGGGTCCGGCGTGGCGTTCACCTCAGAGATCGTCCTTCTTGGTCAGTTCCAGTTCCATCGCGTCGGCGGTGCGGATCGCGGCATCGATGGCGTCGCTGAGCTGGTCGGCGGTGGCATCGGCGTCGATCTTCACCACGAACATCGCGGTCGCCTCCTGTTTCACCCAGCCGCCCATCTTGGCGTCCTGCGAGTCCTCCAGCAGGCGGTTGGCGACCGCGACCGGGAACTGCTTGGTCTTGGACGTGTAGCCTGGCGACCAGATCTCACGGATGTTGTGGCTGCCGAAGTCTTCCACCGCCGAGCGCACGTACACCATCTGGGTGCGGTCGCCCTCGACGTCGAACACCAGCCGGTAGTCGCCATCCTCGTCGACCTCGTAGTTGTAGCCCAGCTTGTCCAGCAGGCGGCCGACAGCGGCGTCGGCATCGGCTGCGCTCGCCGGACCGGCACAGGCCAGGGCGATCAGCAGGGCAGGCAGAAGGGTCCTTTTCATGAAAATCCTGTGAAACCGGGGTGGGAAGGGCAATTGTGACGGCGGCCGTCCGTGCCGTCCATTCCGGGTGGGCCGACGCGGGCGCGCGGCAACCTCTATAATGACCGGATGCCCCGCGAGTCTTCCCCCGATTCCCACCACGAGCACGGCATCGCCGTGGAGCCCGCGCGCCCGGAAGTGGCGCCGCCGCCGTTCTACCAGGTCATGCTGCTCAACGACGACTACACCCCGATGGATTTCGTGGTGGACGTGCTGCAGCAGTTCTTCAACATGGACCTGGACAAGGCGACGCAGGTGATGCTGCATGTCCATACCCGCGGTCGCGGCGTCTGTGGCGTGTTCACCCGCGAAGTGGCCGAGACCAAGGTCGGCCAGGTCAACGAGTATTCACGGATGAACCAGCATCCGCTGCTGTGCACGATGGAAAAGGCCTGACCGGCCTCTTGTAGAGCCGAGCCCATGCTCGGCTACAGCGGGATCACCCCTCCGCCAGCGCCTCCAGTGCCATCGCCGCGACTGTCTCGTCGATATCGGCCGGGTCGCCATCATTGCGGAACCATACGGCCGACAGCCCGGCGCTGGCAGCGATCCAGCGCAGCAGGCGCGTGCGATCCAGCTCCGCCAGGGCGCTGACCTCGGTCACCCGGGCCGCAAAGCGCTCCGGCCGGGTCGCGACGTGGATGCCGGGACCGCACAGGTCGGGATTGCTGAACAGCGTGGTGTAGTCGAACGCGCGATCACCGATCAGCCGTTTCGGGTCGATCGCCAGCCAGCCGCGCGTGCCGAAGTCGAGCACGTTGTCGTGGTGCAGGTCACCGTGCAGCGGCCGGACCTCCTGTTCGTCCTCCAGCAGCGCGACCGCCAGCGATCTGCACTGTTCCAGCAGTGGCGGCAGCGAGCCCCTTGGCTGCAGCAGGTCGGCGAACCATGTAGGCAGGCAGACCAGCTCCGCTGGCGGTGCGCTCCGTGGCCGGTGCAGCCGCTGCAGGACCTGGCACAGGATCGTGGTACAGGTGCTGTCATCGCCGCCGATCGAGCGCTCCCGCAGCGATTGGCCGCCGGCGCGCTCGATCAGGATGGCCGGCCCCTCGTGCGCCAGCAGGCGCGCGGCACCGTCGCCGTCCCACCAGCGCAGCAGGCGATGGCTGTTCTGTTCTTCGGTTTCACTGCTGATCTTCAGCATTGCCGGCTGGTCGTCGGCGGTCAGTACCGGCCAGAGCCGGGCGTGCGGGGTACGGATGGCGGGACCATCACGTCGCAATCGCCAGCGGCTCAGGTAGGGTTCGCTCATGGGTGGGCTGTCCGGGAGTGAATGAAGATCAAGCAATCCGCACTGCTAACGCCATCTGAACGCAGCAATCCGCTAGGGTGATGGAAATCGCGTAGTCAGGCCGCATATTGTCCCCATCTGCCGCCGGAGTAATCCATGTTCAGCAAAGACCTCGAACACACCATCGGCCAGTGCTACAAGCGCGCCCGTGAGGCCCGGCATGAGTTCATGACGGTCGAACACCTGCTGCTGGCACTGCTCGACAACCCGTCCGCCCAGGCCGTACTGAAGGCCTGTGGTGCCGATGCCGACCGCCTGCGCCAGGAGCTGGAGCAGGCCATCGAGGCCTCCGTGTCCCGCCTGGCGGAAGACGATGGCCGCGACACCCAGCCGACGCTGGGCTTCCAGCGCGTGCTGCAGCGGGCCGTGTACCACGTGCAGTCCTCGGGCAAGAAGGAGGTCACCGGCGCCAATGTGCTGGTCGCCATCTTCGGCGAGAAGGACTCCCATGCCGTCTACTACCTCAACCAGCAGGACGTGACCCGCCTGGACGTGGTCAATTACCTGTCCCATGGCATCGCCAAGCTGGGCGAGGAGGGCGAACAGCCCTCTTCCGAAGGCGAGAGCCGGGCCGAGGGCGGGGAGGGCGAGCCGAAGGGGGATGCCCTGACCGAGTTCGCCAGCAACCTCAACGAGCAGGCCCGGGCCGGACGCATCGACCCGCTGGTCGGGCGTGCCGACGAGATCGAGCGGACCATCCAGGTCCTGTGCCGCCGTCGCAAGAACAACCCGCTCTACGTGGGCGAGGCCGGCGTCGGCAAGACCGCGATCGCCGAAGGCCTGGCCCGGCGCATCGTCGAGGGCTCGGTGCCGGAGGTGCTGGCCGATGCCGTCATCTATTCGCTCGACCTGGGCGCACTGGTGGCTGGCACCAAGTACCGTGGCGACTTCGAGAAGCGCCTGAAGAGCGTGCTGACGGCCCTGAAGAAGGTGCCCAACGCCGTACTGTTCATCGACGAGATCCACACCATCATCGGTGCCGGTTCGGCGTCGGGCGGCACCATGGATGCGTCCAACCTGATCAAGCCGGCGTTGGCGTCGGGCGAGCTGCGCTGCATCGGCTCGACCACGTTCCAGGAGTACCGCGGCATCTTCGAGAAGGATCGCGCCCTGGCGCGCCGCTTCCAGAAGATCGACATCGTCGAGCCGACCGTGGGTGAGACCTACGAGATCCTGCAGGGCCTGAAGGGCAAGTACGAAGCCCACCACGGCGTGACGTACTCCGACGAGGCGCTGCAGGCCGCGGTGGACCTGTCGGTCAAGCATATCGGTGACCGCCTGCTGCCGGACAAGGCCATCGACGTGATCGACGAGGCAGGTGCGCGCCAGCGGCTGTTGCCGGAGGACCAGCGCAAGGAACTGATCGACGTGGAGGAAGTGGAGGCCATCATTGCCAAGATGGCGCGCATCCCGACCAAGCAGGTCAGCGCCACCGACAAGGATGTGCTGCAGCACCTGGAGCGCAACCTGAAGATGGTGATCTTCGGCCAGGACCCGGCCATCGAGACCCTGTCGTCGGCGATCAAGCTGGCGCGCTCGGGCCTGGGCAATCCGGAGAAGCCGATCGGCAACTTCCTGTTTGCCGGCCCGACCGGTGTCGGCAAGACCGAGGTGACCAAGCAGCTGGCCCTGCAGCTGGGCATCGAGCTGGTCCGCTTCGATATGTCCGAGTACATGGAGCCGCATTCGATCAGCCGCCTGATCGGTGCGCCCCCGGGATACGTCGGCTTCGACCAGGGCGGCCTGCTGACCGAGAAGATCGTCAAGACGCCGCATTGCGTGCTGCTGCTGGACGAAATCGAGAAGGCGCACCCGGACATCTTCAACATCCTGCTGCAGGTCATGGACCGGGGCGTGCTGACCGACACCAACGGACGTGAAGCGAACTTCAAGAACGTGGTGCTGGTGATGACCACCAATGCCGGCGCGGCCCAGGCCTCGCGGCGTTCGATTGGCTTCACCAAGCAGGACCACGCCACCGACGCGATGGAGACCATCCGCCGCAGCTTCACCCCGGAATTCCGCAACCGCCTCGATGCGGTGGTGCAGTTCCAGGCGCTGGGCTTCGAGCACATCCTGCGTGTGGTGGACAAGTTCCTGATCGAGCTGGAGATGCTGCTGCAGGAGAAGCACGTCAGCCTGTCGGCCACGCCGACCGCGCGCGACTGGCTGGCCCACCATGGCTTCGACCCGCTGATGGGTGCCCGTCCGATGGCGCGCGTGATCCAGGACAAGATCAAGCGTCCGCTGGCCGACGAGCTGTTGTTCGGCAAGCTGGTCAACGGCGGCAAGGTCAGCATCGATGTCCGCGACGACGAACTGGTGGTCGAGACCCAGGCCGAGCCGGAGCGGCTGCTGCCGGCCACGGTGGAGTGAGCTGACGCCACGGGCTGTGGCGTGAAGGACTGGAAAGGGCAAGGGCGGCTTCGGCCGCCCTTGTGCTGTCAGGTGTCAGCGGCTGCGACGGCGCGCTTCACGCGTGAACCGCTCGGCATCGATCGGCTCGATGCGCGCCACCTCGCAGGAGCCGCGACCGGTGTCCAGCTTGCTTCGGCCCTCGCTGCACAGCGTGTCAGCCTCCTTGCCGTCGGTCGTGAAGCCGAGGCGGGTGGCCAGCACGGCGGAAGGGCAGCTGTTGCGGAAGTGCACGACATAGTGCGCTTCGCCGGAGCGGAGCAGGATATTCCTGTCGGCGCCGGCGCGAACGATCTGCTGTTCGCCGGACAGCGGCACGCACTGCGCCGCCGGGGTGTCGGCCGCATGGGCGGGCGAGGCCAGCAGGGCGATGGCAGACAAGGACAAGGGGACGAGCAGGGAAGTCAGCTTCATGGCGGGGCAGGGGTGGCGATCCGGAGTGGATCGGATCCCAGAATGCTGCCGCGGTCGCAACTGCGAATCTGTCGCAAGCAGGGCTGACTGACGCCATGGTGAGATCGGTCACGATGACCTCCGGCAGGGCCGGAGAGCGGGCATGACAAAAGGCCAGCAACCCAGGCTGGCCTTGTCGAAGTGGCGCGACGCGCCGACCGCTTACTTCATGCGGTAGGTGATGCGACCCTTGGTCAGGTCGTACGGGGTCATTTCAACCTTGACCCGGTCACCGGTGAGGATGCGGATGTAGTTCTTGCGCATGCGGCCGGAGATGTGGGCGATGATCTCGTGCCCATTTTCCAGACGAACGCGGAAAGTGGTGTTCGGCAGCGTCTCGCTGACGGTGCCCTCGAACTCGATGGAATCGTCTTTCGACATGTAGTCCTGTGCGGTTCAGAAAACGGCCACGCTGGGCCTAAGGCGCAGTATTTTACGCGGGACGCGGCCGGCTTGCAAAGTTTATGTTAACCCCCCGCCAGGACGCGGGCCGGCAAGCGGCCCATGTGCCGAGTCCACGGGCCTTCACGCCCCGGGCAGCGCACGGCCTGCCGCACGTGGTCCAGAAACGCGGCGCGTGGCAGGTGCACAGCACCCATCCGCAGCAGATGCGGATTCTCCACCTGTGCATCGATCAGTTCCCAGCCCCAGCCATGCAGGGTGGCCGCCAGCGCGGCCAGCGCGATCTTGGAGCCGCCGCTGGCGCCGCTGAACATGCTTTCGCCGAAGAACATCGTGCCGATGGCCACGCCATAAATGCCACCGACCAGGGTCTGCCGGTCCCAGACCTCGACGGAATGGGCGAACCCGAGGTCGTGCAGCCGGCTGTAGGCCTCGACCATTGCCGGGCTGATCCAGGTGCCGTCCTGTCCGGGGCGCGGCGCGGCAGCACAGGCGCGCATCACCTGGCTGAAGGCGGTGTCGGCAGTCACCTCCCAGTGGCTGCCGCGCAGCTGGCGGCGGAAGCGGCTGGACAGGTGTACGCCGGAGGTGCGGAACACCATGCGTGGGTCCGGTGACCACCACAGGATCGGCTCGCCGTCGCTGAACCACGGGAAGATGCCGCCGGCATAGGCATTCAACAGGCGTGCAGGATGCAGGTCGCCGCCTACGGCCAGCAGGCCGTCGGGACTGCGCAGCGCGGTTTCAGCGGGCGGGAAGGGGGCGTCCGGCGCATCGTCCAGGCGCCAGGGCAATTGACGGGTCATGCCGGGAGTGTAGCGATGCCGGCGCATCCATTCTGCGGCGGCGCTAGTCCTGCGTGCGGAACGGGCTGTGTTGCTGCAACGTCTGCTCATAGCGCCGCACGTCCCTGCGCTCCTGCCGGCACCAGTCCTGCAGAGCTTCTGCGAAATCCGCATCGGCCACCCAGTGCCGGCTGCGCACCCGCGTCGGCAGGAAGCCGCGCGCCAGCTTGTGTTCGCCCTGTGCGCCGGGCTCGAAGCGGGTCAGGCCTTCGCGCAGGCAGTACTCGATGCCCTGGTAGTAGCAGGCCTCGAAGTGCAGGCCAGGCAGGGTAGCGCCACCCCAGTAGCGGCCATACAGCGTGTCGCCCCCACGCAGGCACAGGGCGCCGGCAATCGGTTCGCCGTCCTGTTCGGCCAGGAACATCACCAGGCCGCGCCCGAGGCTGCTGGCCAGGTGGCGCAGGAAGGGCTCGGTGAGCGCCGGTGCATTGCCGTACTCGACGAAGGTCTGCAGGTAGAAACGGTACATCGCCTGCAGGTCGGCACGGCTGGCCTCATCGCCGTGCACGACGCGGAAGCCGATGCCCTGGCGGGTGACCCTGGCGCGCTCCTGGCGGATGTTCTTGCGGTGCTTGTGGTCCATGGCGCCAAGGAACTGATCGAACGTCGTCCAGTCGCCCGGGTTCTGCCACTGGAACTGGATATCCTCGCGCAACAGCCAGTCATCGCCGAACAGCGCTTCATCCGCTGCGGTGTGGAAGTTGATATGCGCCGAGGACACGCCCAGCGTGGGCAGCGCCCCGCGCAGGGCCGACAGCACGCCCGCGCGGGCTGGATCGTCCCGGGCCAGCAGCCGCGGCCCGGTCACCGGCGAGTACGGCACGGCGCCGAGCCATTTCGGGTAGTAGTCGCGGCCATGCCGGGCATAGGCATTGGCCCAGGCGTGGTCGAACACGAATTCGCCGTGGGAGTTGGTCTTCAGGTAGCCGGGAATCGCCGCGACCAGGACGTCGCCCTCCCACAGGGTGAAATGCCATGTCTGCCAACCCCAATCCCCGCGCAGGCAACCGTGGGCTTCGAGTCCGGCCAGGAAGACGTAGCTGACGAAGGGATTGCGGCCATCATGCAGCGCGTCCCAGTCGGTGGCGGTAACGGACTGCAGCGAGTCGAGGAAACGGGGGGAGGGCATGGGCCAAGGATAGGTCAGAAGAAAACAGAAAGGGGGGGGGGGGGCCCCCCCCCCCCCCCCGGCAACCCTCAACCCGCCATCACCGCTTCGATCTCGTCCGCACTCCGCGCCAGCCCTTCGGTCAGCACGCGATGGCCATCGTCGGTGATCAGCACATCGTCCTCGGTGC
>NZ_JBRRET010000066.1:0-7633 GCF_056760435.1 Stenotrophomonas sp. STEN008
GCAGCGGCGGTGGCTTCCTCCACCAGCGCGGCATTCTGCTGGGTGGTCTCGTCCATCTGCACCACGGTCTGGTTGACCTGCTCGATGCCGGCGCTCTGTTCCTGCGAGGCCGCGGAAATCTCGGCCATGATGTCGGTTACGCGCTGCACCGAGGCAACGATCTCGCCCATGGTGGCGCCGGCCTTGTGCACCAGCGCAGAACCATCGGCGACCTTGCCCACCGAGTCGTCGATCAGGCCCTTGATCTCCTTGGCGGCAGCGGCCGAGCGCTGGGCGAGGGTGCGCACTTCGCTGGCGACCACCGCAAAGCCGCGGCCCTGTTCACCGGCACGGGCGGCCTCGACCGCGGCGTTGAGGGCCAGGATGTTGGTCTGGAAGGCGATGCCGTCGATGACGCTGATGATCTCGGCGATCTTCTTCGAGGAGGCTTCGATGGCGGACATGGTGGTGACCACCTGGCCGACCACTTCGCCGCCCTGGGAGGCGACGCCATGGGCACCGATGGCGAGCTGGTTGGCCTGGCGGGCGTGCTCGGCGTTCTGGCGCACGGTGGAGGTCAGTTCCTCCATCGAGGCGGCGGTTTCTTCCAGGTTGGCGGCCTGCTGTTCGGTACGGCGCGACAGGTCGTTGTTGCCGGAGGCGATCTCGCCGGCGGCAGTACTGATTGCCCGGCTGGACTGCTTGATGCGGGTGACGATCTCGCTCAGCTGCGCGGCAGTGGCATTGGCATCGTCACGCATGCGAGCGAATACGCCCTGGTAGTCGCCATGCATGCGCACGGTGAGGTCACCCTGCGACAGCGCGGCGAGCAGGCCGGAAATCTGTTCGATGCTGCCGGCGTTGGCGTCGAGCAGGCCGTTGATCTGCTGGGCCAGCTGCAGGAAGAAGCCTTCCTTGTCGCTGGTTTCGATCCGGCCGGACAGATCGCCGGCGGCGGCGCGGGCGATCACCCGGGCCACTTCGGCCTCGACCTGCGCTTCCTGGGTACGGTCACGCCATTCCACCACGCAGCCGACGGTGTCGCCGTCCTCGTTGCGGATGGTCGACACGACCTGGGCGAACTGGGCATCGCCGTACTGCATCGGGCGACGGGCCACGCCGTGCTGCTTGAGGTTCGCCAGCAGGGACGGGTCCATCTCGCCACGGTGTTCCAGCACCGTGACCGGCTTGCCGATCAGCGAGTCCTGCGCATCGAAGTCAGGCAGGTCGCGGCGCACATCGTCCTGGTACTGGCTCAACGTCTGCTGCAGGGCACGGTTGCTGTAGACGATGGTGTTGTTGGCATCGGTCAGGTAGACGCCGGTCGAACTGTAATCCAGCGCGGTCCGGATGCGCAGGTTCTCACGGGCGATGGCCTGGTCGGTCTCGATGCGCTCACGCAGATCACGCTGCATGCGCTGCATGGCCTGCATCAGTTCGCCCACTTCATCCTGGCGGCTGACATCGATGTGACCGTCGAGCTTGCCGCCGGCGACATCATTGGCCACCGAGACGGCACCACGCACGCTGCCGACGAGGGCGCGGGCGAACAGCCACACCAGCACCAGGCCGAGCGCGGCGCCACCCAGCAGGGCGATCACGGTCAGGACGGACGAAGCGGCATAGGTGGATTCGGCCTGTTCGCGCGAGGCGCGTGCGAGGCGGTTGTCTTCGGCAATCAGGGCTTCCAGCGCCGCGGCGGCCTTGCGGTGCTTGGTGCGGGTCTCGCCGACGAAGGTATCGATGGCGTCGTCCGGCAGGTCCAGTTCCAGCATCTCGGTGACGCTGTCGTAGGAGGCCAGGGCGTCCTTCCAGTCCTTGGCGAAGGTGTCGAACAGCTTCTTCTGCTGGGCGTTGTCCACCAGCTTCGGATAGTCCTTGATGGAACTGTCCATGCTGGTACGCAGCGCGGCAGCCTGCTTGCGCGCGTCGGCCTTGACGTCATCGCTGGCACGGATCAGCTGCTGGTAGGCACTGTTGCGGTACTCGCCGAGCATGCCGCGCATCTCGCCGGCCAGGCGGATGCTTTCCATGCGCGAACCGGCCAACTCGGTGGTGACGTTGTTCAGCGAATGCAGGCCACGATAGGCGACGATGCCCTGCAGCAGCATCACCAGCAGGATGACGCCGAAGGTCACCATCAGCTTCGGCATCAGTTTCAGGTTGTTGATCCAAGGCATGGGCGTTGCGATCTCCTAAGGCAGACGCGCACGGGCATCGGGCCCGGTTGCGGCGGCGGCCACGCCGGCACCAGGACCGGCGTGACTGCGACGGACAGCGGATTACTTGATGTTGGCCAGCTTCAGGCCGGCCGGCGAGCTGACTTCGATCTCGGCGCGCGAGGCATCGCGCTGGATCTTGCCGATCACGCACACGGTCTTGCCTTCCAGCGTTTCCAGCGGGAACGAGAACTTGCTGCGGTTTTCACCGGCGATGCGCGCCGAGAAGGTGTGGCGCGGGAAGGCGCCGCCCATGTACAGGAACGTCGGCTGGCCTTCGGAACCTTCGGCGAAGCGGGCCTTCTCGACCTTGCCGCAGACCATGCCGTCCTTGCCCACCGAGCGCGGGGCCAGTTCCGGCGGGATCATGTCCGAGGACTGGGCGAGGGCGGACGACGCGGTGGTGGCCAGGGCGGCAGCCGAAACGAGCGCGAGCAGGGACTTCATCGGGGTGGTTCTCCGGGAGGGTGATGGTTTTTTGCCGGTGGTACGCGTTCCCGCGCGGCCGGCCTCTGTCCCCCTATCGGCACCGCCGCAGGGAACTGAAGGGTTTCGTGACAGCAACGTGAAGCGGTACGCAGACTCAGGCGGCGGCGTCCTCGAGCAGGGCCGGCTGGCCCATGTCCGCGCTGTCCAGCAGGGTCTCGATGTCCAGCAGGATCAGCATGCGGTCGTCCTGGGTGCCGATGCCCGAGATGAACCGGGTATCGACCGCAGCGCCGAATTCAGGGGTCGGGCGGATCTGTTCGGACGACAGCGGGATGACGTCCGAGACGCTGTCCACCACGATGCCGACCACACGGTCATCGACATTGAGCACGATCATCACGGTAAAGGCGTCGTAGCGCGCGTTCTCCAGGCGCAGCTTCAGGCGCAGGTCGATCACCGGCACGATGGTTCCGCGCAGGTTGATTACGCCCTTGATGTAATCCGGTGCGTCCGGCACCCGGGTGACGGCATCGTAGCCGCGGATTTCCTGCACCTTGAGGATATCCACGCCGTAATGCTCGGCGCCGAGCGTGAAGCTGAGGAATTCGCCGCCGGCGCTGGCGGCGGAGCGGGTCTGGTCGTTCATCGAGGGGTCCTGGTTCTGCCGGAAGTCCCGGTGTCAGGCTCGATATCGGCCCCGCGCGGGGGGACTTTAGGCAGGGCCGTGACAGGACATTCCCGTCTGGTGAGGACCGGATGGCGCCAGGCCACGGCCGGCGCCAGCTACATCTCTCCGTTCCGGCGTGCCTTGCGCTGGCGGTCGATCCGGAAGATGTAGCGCTGGATGGCGCTGTCGCCACCGCGAGGCAGGCTGTCGAAGCGCATCCCCACGCGCTTGATTTCGGTACCGTTGGGCTGGCGCTGCGGCAGCAGGTTGCAGACCACCAGTTCGATATCCAGATCCGGCCCATCCGACAGCGACAGCACCGCCGCGTAGCGCTGCTGCAGGCCGAACACGGCGCAGTCGCTGGGCACCGCGACGGCAAGGCCTCCGCCACTGATGTCCACCACGCGCATCGACAACGCCTCGGGGCGTCCGTCCGCAGCCGGCAGCAGCAGCTGGGGCGAGTCGGTGACGGGGGTCTCCAGCCGGTACAGTTCGCGCCGCTGCAGATGCATCAGTTCCTCTGGCAGCGCAGCGCGGAAGGCGACGTGGCCGTCGTTGTCCACGCGCTGCAGCCCCTGCAGACGGAAGCGCACCAGCACGCGCTCAAGCTGGGCGAAACACAGCACATGATCGGCCTGCTCGGCTGCCCGGTTGGACGCCTCCTGCGGGCTGCCATCGATCAGCAGCACGTCCTCGTCTTCGTCCAGTTCCAACAGCGCGGTCGGGAACGAGCGATCGCGGCCGTCGATATGCGCGTTTATCAGGGAGCGCTGCTCGATCAGCGAGCGCAGCAGCTGCCGCAGCTGGCGCGGATTACGGACCAGGAAGCGTTCATCCGCGGCGTCGGCCGCATGGACATCGTGCACTGCTGTGTCGTTGCCGTCGGACATGGAATCTGTGGTCAGGGGCGGGCGCCTGCGCGCGCCGGCGCGTGGCTCGATGGGGATATCGGCCACCGCGCCGGATTATGAAGTGTGAGTTTCATCACCTTCCATCGGCCGGGCCGGGATCGAAGGAATGGGCCGAAGGCATCATTCCTCGATACCGGCGATCTGCCGCACACGCTGCATCACCGCCGGATTGTCGTCCCCTCCGTGCAGGTGGAAGCGCGCTACCGCGGCCGCCAGCAGCTGTGCCTGTTCGGCCATGCCGTGGGTGGCCGCGGTGGACGCCTCCACCAGCGTGGCGTTCTGGCGGGTGCTGGCGTCCATCTGCGCGATGCTCTGGTTCACCTGCTCGATGCCCATGCTCTGTTCCTGCGAGGCGGAGGAGATCTCGCCCATGATCTGGTTCACCTGCTGCACCGCGGCCACGACCCGCTGCATGGTGCTGCCGGCCTGTTGCACCAGTGCGGCGCCATCGCTGACCTTGCCGACAGAGGCGTCGATCAGGCCCTTGATCTCCTTGGCAGCACCCGCCGAGCGTTGGGCGAGGGTGCGCACTTCGCTGGCGACCACGGCAAAGCCGCGGCCCTGCTCACCGGCACGGGCGGCTTCGACCGCGGCATTGAGGGCCAGGATGTTGGTCTGGAAGGCGATGCCGTCGATGACGCTGATGATCTCGGCGATCTTCTTCGAGGAGGCTTCAATGGCGGACATGGTGGTGACCACCTGGCCGACGACCGTGCGCCCCTCGCCGGCGATGTCGGCCGCATCGGTGGCCAGCTGGTTGGCCTGCCGCGCATGTCCCGCGTTCTGGCGCACGGTCGCGGTCAACTCCTCCATGGTGGCGGCGGTTTCCTCCAGGCTGGCCGCCTGCTGTTCGGTACGGCTGGCCAGGTGGCCATTGCCCTGCGCCAGTCCGGCGGCAGCGCCGGTGAGGCGGCTGGAGGCTGCCTGGATGCTGCCGACGATGCGGGTCAGCTCGGCGATGGTGGTGTTGGCATCGTCGCGGATGCGGGCGTAAACGCCGTGGAAGTCGCCCTGCATCTGCACGGTGAGGTCGCCGCGCGAGAGCGAGGACAGCAGCTGCGAGATCTGCTCGATGCTGCGTGCGTTGGCATCCAGCAGGCCGTTGAGGCGTTCCGCCAGCTGCAGGAAGAAGCCTTCCTTGCCGGCGGTGCCGACGCGGCCGCTGAAGTCGCCCTGCGCGGCGGCATCGACGATATGGCCGAGTTCTTCTTCGACCTCGATCTCGGCCGTGCGGTCGGCCCACTCCACTACGAATCCCTGGCGCTGTTCGTCGTCGCCGATGATCGGATTGACGATCAGCTGCAGGGCCCGGCCGCCGACGCGGATCTGCGTGCGGTAGGTGCCGGTGAGGCGGTCGAGCAGGGTGGCCTGGTGGGCCGGATTGCGGTGGAAGATGTCGATGTTGCGGCCCAGCAGATCGGCGGCGCTGAACTGCGGCAGGTCACGGCGCAGGTCGGCTTCGGCGGCGGCCAGCATTTTCTGCAGTGGACGGTTAACGAAGACGATGTTGCGGTCACGGTCAGCGATCATCACGTTGGTGGTGACATCGTCCAGCGCGCTGCGGATGCGCAGCGATTCGCCACTGGCCGCCAGCTCGCGCTGGCGGCGCTGCAGCAGCCGGGTGCTGGCTTGGACCAGGGCGGCGGCCAGCGAGTCCTGCGGGAACTGGCTGGCATGCAGCGCCTCGGGCAGGGGCTGGTCGTCGGCCAGGCCGCGTGCCAGGTGTGCCAGTTGCTGCGGGTCGTGGCCGAGCAGCAGAAGCTGGCGGCGCATCTGGACGGCCATCACCGACAGCAGGCCGGCCTCGATGGTGACGTACAGGGCGTGCAGGACCAGCACGCCCAGACCACTGCCGGCGGCGAATACCGGGTACGGCAGGCCGCGCGTCTGCAGGGCGAAGAACAGCACGTGATGCACGGCGATCGCCACGGCGGCCACCACGATCGGCAGCCAGTCGCGGTAGTACAGCAGCAGTGAGATCAGCACGATGACCGTGAAGTGGGTCTCCAGCTGTCCGTGCGTCTGGTGGATCAAGGTGGCCGACAGCACCATCCACGCCAGCGCTGTCGTGCAGCGGCTGAGGCGGCTGCCGGGCTGCAGGTGGATCTGCACCGCGCTGACCAGCAGCGCGGGCAGTGCGACCAGCAGCCACGGTGTCCATTGACCATGGCGCACGGCCAGTGCCAGCGAGGCCAGGACCAGCCCTGCACTGACCAGCAGGAACAGGCGGTCGGCACCCGCGGCCAGCGTGCGCAGGTAAGGCGGTGTCGGCTGACCGGTCGGCGCGGCGGTATTACGGGTGGAGGCATGCATGCGCTACTCCTTGTGGCATGGGCAATGATGGGAAAGGATCACGGGCGCCTGTGCATTGCGCAGCAGCCCCGCAACCAGTGGAGCGGCTGCGAGCGGACGGCCGCCGCAGCCCGCGTCGAGAAGGGAGGGCCCGGCATAGACAAGGCGCTGCTGGTACAGCACCAGCCATTCGAAGGGCAGCGGCGTGCGGGCCTCCCGCAGATCGATGCCGTCGGGTGTGCGCGCCGGTGGGGCGCAGCCACAGACGATGGACTGCCGCAGCAGCAGGGGATGCTGGTGGCTGGCGGCAAGCACGGCGGGCGACAGCTGCGCCAGCACGTCCGCGGCGCGCCAGCGGCCGGCCGGTGGCTGTGAAGCATCGGCCTGCGCCCACAGCGCGGCGAGGGTCCATCCGAGCCACGCAGCGAGCAGCAGCACGCCGGCCAGCATTCGCCCACGCTGTACCGGTATCGGGTCGGGGTCGTTGCTGGCTGGCATCGCTGGCTCGCGTAGGACCGTGTCCCGTTAGCGGCGAGCGGCGGCTGAACCTGAAGAAAAATTCAATCAGTTGGCCGGGGCAACGCTGGAACTGTGATGCGTTGCGACGACCGGCGAGGAGTCACGGCGATCAGACCGGGCCGGTCGAGGGTCGGATCCCTGCCAGTGTGCAGGAATCCGACGCGTCGCAGTTCCGATGAGGTCAGAACTCCTGCCAGTCGCCGTCGAGTGCCAGCGCCGGCTGCGCCGCCACGGCGCGTGCGACGCGCTGGGGGGCCGGCCTGGCCGCTGGAGCTGCCGCTGGCGCTCTGCGCTGCGCCGCCACGACCACCGCCGGTAGCGGTGCTTCGTTCTGTGACTCCAGGCGGAAGCGGGCCACGGCCTCACCCAGCTGCACAGCCTGTTCCTCCATCGCCCGTGCAGCGGCGGTGGCTTCCTCCACCAGCGCGGCATTCTGCTGGGTGGTCTCGTCCATCTGCACCACGGTCTGGTTGACCTGCTCGATGCCCGCGCTCTGTTCCTGCGAAGCCGCGGAAATCTCGGCCATGATGTCGGTTACGCGCTGCACCGAGGCAACGATCTCGCCCATGGTGGCGCCGGCCTTGTGCACCAGCGCAGAACCATCGGCGACCTTGCCC
>NZ_JBRRET010000067.1:0-7389 GCF_056760435.1 Stenotrophomonas sp. STEN008
CGATGATCCTACTGCTGCTGGTGGGGGGGCGGGGGGGGGAGGAGGAGGCGGGGGGGCGGGGGGGGGGGGGGGGGCGGCGGGGGGGGGGGGGGGGGGGGGGGGGGGGGGGGCGGCGGGGGCGGGGGGCGGGGGCCCGGCCCCCCCGCTACCGGGTGAACGGGCCGTGGTGCGTCCTTCACCGCGATCCGACGGCTGACGCGCAACGCTCCGGGAAACTCCCGGAGACGTCGATGGAACTCAACCAGGATGTATCGATCCTGCTGCGCGTGGCCGCCGCGATGCTGTTCGGTGGCGTGCTCGGTATCGAGCGCGAGATGGGCAAGCATGCGGCGGGCCTGCGCACGCACATGATGATTGCCGGCGCCGCAGCGCTCATCGTGGGGCTCGGCGATTCCGTGGCCGAGCATTTCCAGCAGGAGCGCTACCGCGACCTGCTGCAGGTCGACCCGGTGCGCCTGATCGAAGCGGTGGTGGCCTGCGTCGGCTTCGTTGCCGCAGGCACCATCCTGCGTGGCAGCCGCGAGGACCAGGTCAGCGGGCTGACCACGGCCAGTTCGCTGGTGATGGCCGCCGCCATCGGGATTGCAGTGGGCATCGGCAAGTACGTCATTGCCCTTGGTGTGAGCGTGCTGTGCCTGCTGGTGCTGGCGGTGATGCGACGGTTGGCGGACAGGCTCTAGCGGGGCAGCACCTTCGAGCTTCCGTCATGTGGCGCTTTATTGGTAATACCAATATGCCCGGTAACTCTATGGTCTAATAGGCTCTTCGTCGAAATGGCGGTTCAATCGGCTTCAAGTGGTCCGATGAATCTGATTATTGGTAATACCAATAATCGTGACCACGGCGTCCCATCGCATGCGGTGGGGAAACATTCCGCCCCCCGTCGAGAGCCTCCATGCAGCCCTGGCAACACCTGTACGACCCCGCCGGCAACCTGTGGTTGTCCAGCCTGATCGCGTTGCTGCCGATCGCGTTCTTCTTCGTTGCCCTGGCCGTGCTGCGCATGAAAGGCTGGCTGGCCGGCACGATCACCGTGGCCATCGCACTGGCTGTGGCCCTGCTGTTCTACCGCATGCCGCTGACCCAGGCGTTGGGAGCGGCCGGCTTTGGTTTCGTCTACGGGCTGTGGCCGATCGCCTGGATCATCATCGGCGCGGTGTTCCTGTACAAGGTCTCGGTCAAGACCGGGCAGTTCGACATCATCCGCGCTTCGATCCTGTCGGTGACCGAAGACCAGCGCCTGCAGATGCTGATGGTCGGCTTCGCCTTCGGTGCCTTCCTGGAAGGCGCGGCGGGGTTTGGCGCGCCGGTGGCGATCACCGCAGCGCTGCTGGTCGGGCTGGGCTTCAAGCCGCTGTATGCAGCGGGCCTGTGCCTGATCGTCAATACCGCGCCGGTGGCATTCGGTGCGATGGGCATTCCGATCATCGTGGCGGGACAGGTCACCGGGCTGGAGGCCTTCGAGATCGGCCAGATGGCCGGTCGCCAGCTGCCGTTCCTGACCATCATCGTGCTGTTCTGGATCATGGCGATCATGGATGGCTGGCGTGGCGTCAGGGAAACCTGGCCGGCGGTGCTGGTGGCCGGCGGGTCGTTCGCCATTGCCCAGTACCTGACCTCCAACTTCATCGGGCCGGAGCTGCCGGACATCACCGCGTCGCTGGCGTCGCTGGTGTGCCTGACCCTGTTCCTGCGCCGCTGGAAGCCGGTACGGATCTTCCGCTTCGATACCGAAACCAGCGCCGAGGCGGCCGCCCAGGCGCTGGAAGCGCCGCGCTACAGCGTTGGCCAGATCGCCAAGGCCTGGTCGCCGTTCCTGATCCTTACCGCGATGGTCACGCTGTGGAGCATCAAGCCGTTCAAGTCGCTGTTCGCGGCGGGTGGCCCGCTGGAAAGCTGGGTGCTGAAGATCCCGGTGCCGGGCCTGGACCAGATGGTGCAGAAGATGCCACCGATCGTGCCTGCGCCGTTGAGCTACGAGGCGGTCTATAAATTCGACGCGTTCTCGGCCACCGGCACGTCGATCATCCTCGCCGCAGTGATTGCCATCATCGCCCTGCGCATGCCGGCCAAGGCGGCGCTGCAGACCTTCGGCGAGACCGTGCGCGAGCTGCGCACACCGATCTACTCGATCGGCATGGTGCTGGCCTTCGCCTTCATCGCCAACTATTCGGGCCTGTCGGCCACGCTGGCGCTGGCGCTGGCCCACACCGGCAAGGCATTCACCTTCTTCTCGCCGTTCCTGGGCTGGCTGGGCGTGTTCCTGACCGGCTCGGACACGTCCTCCAACGCGCTGTTTTCGGCCTTGCAGGCCACCACTGCGCAGCAGATCGGCGTGTCCGAGGTGCTGCTGGTGGCGGCCAACACCACCGGCGGCGTCACGGGCAAGATGATCTCGCCGCAGTCGATTGCCATCGCCTGCGCCGCGGTCGGCCTGGCCGGCAAGGAATCGGACCTGTTCCGCTTCACTGTCAAGCACAGTCTGATCTTCACCGTGATGGTCGGCCTGATCACCACCGCGCAGGCGTACTGGCTGACCTGGATGATTCCCTGAGCCATGCAGCCGACGACCTATCCGCGCAGCATGGGCCGCACCTGCCAGGCGCTTCGGGCCACAATGGCGCCATGAGCACGCAACGGATTTCAGACAAGGTGGCCGCGCAGCTGCGTGGTCTGGTGCAGGAGCGGCAGCTGCAGCCGGGTGACCGGCTTCCGGCCGAGCGCGCGCTGGCTGTGCAGCTGGGTGTCTCGCGCACGGCGCTGCGCGAGGCCATCGCGCAGTTGTCCAGCCAGGGCCTGCTGAGCGCACGCGTGGGCGGCGGCACCTACGTGGCGGAGCCGGCCACGCGCGCGCGGCAGGCGCTGGATGAACCCCTGGCTCCGTACCTGCCGTTGTTCCAGGGCGACCCGGAATACCGCTTCGACGTGCTGGAGATCCGTCACGCGCTGGAAGGAGCGACGGCCTGGCATGCAGCGCTGCGTGCCACCGATGAGGATCGGGCGCGCATCGCCCAGGCCTTCCAGACCATGATGGATGCGCATGGCAAGGATGATCCTTCAGGCGAGGCGGAGGCCGATGCGGCCTTCCACCTGTCCATCGCCGAAGCGTCGCACAACCTGGTGCTGCTGCAGGTGATGCGTGGCCTGTTCGATCTGCTGCAGACCAACATCTCGCAGAGCCGCGAAAAGCTCTACACCTCGGCCAGAACATTCTCGCCGTTGTCCGACCAGCATCGCGAAATGATGGATGCCGTGCTGGCCGGTGATCCGGAGCGCGCGCGCGCCGCCGCGCATGCCCACCTCGAGTTCGTGCACACCACGCTGCGCACGCTCGACGACAACGAAGCCCGGCGCGCGCGGGCCTCGCGCCTGCCTTCCCCACACGGTTGACCCCATGATCATCTCCGCCTCCACCGATTACCGCGCCGCAGCCAAACGCCGGCTGCCGCCGTTCCTGTTCCACTACATCGATGGCGGCGCCTATGCCGAGCACACGCTGAAGCGCAACGTTTCGGATCTGTCCGACATCGCACTGCGCCAGCGCATCCTGCGCAACATGTCCGACCTGAGCCTGGAGACCGAGCTGTTCGGCGAGACGCTTGCGATGCCGGTGGCACTGGCGCCGGTCGGCCTCACCGGCATGTATGCACGCCGCGGTGAAGTGCAGGCGGCGCGGGCAGCTGACAGCCGCGGCATTCCGTTCACCCTGTCCACCGTGTCGGTGTGCCCGATCGAGGAAGTGGCCCCGGCGATCCAGCGGTCGATGTGGTTCCAGCTGTACGTGCTGCGCGATCGCGGCTTCATGCGCAACGCCCTGGAGCGCGCCCAGGCGGCGGGCGTTACGACGCTGGTGTTCACCGTGGACATGCCGGTACCGGGTGCGCGCTATCGAGACGCGCACTCCGGCATGAGCGGTCCGAATGCTCCGCTGCGCCGCATCGGCCAGGCCATCACCCATCCGCGCTGGGCCTGGGACGTGGGTCTGTTCGGACGTCCGCACGATCTTGGCAACATCTCCACCTATCGCGGCAACCCCACCGGGCTGGAGGACTATATCGGCTGGCTGGGCAGCAACTTCGATCCATCCATTTCGTGGAAGGACCTGGAGTGGATCCGCGAGTTCTGGAAGGGACCGATGGTGATCAAGGGCATCCTCGACCCGGAAGACGCACGCGACGCGGTTGCATTCGGTGCCGACGGCATCGTGGTCTCCAATCACGGGGGGCGCCAGCTCGATGGTGTGCTGTCCACCGCACGCGCGCTGCCGGCCATCGCTGACGCGGTACAGGGCGACCTGAAGATCCTCGCCGATTCCGGCATCCGCACCGGACTGGACGTGGTGCGCATGCTGGCGCTGGGCGCTGACACCGTGCTGCTGGGGCGCGCCTTCGTCTATGCGCTCGCGGCGCAGGGTGAGGCCGGCGTGGCCAACCTGCTGGACCTGATCGCCAGGGAGATGCGCGTGGCAATGACGCTGACCGGCGCACACCGCATTACCGACATCGGCCGAGATTCACTGGTGCGGCTGCCATGACTGGCCACGGGGCCATGCTGTCGCAGCTGCGTGCTGCTGTCGGCAGCCGCCATGTGCTGACCCGCGACAAGGCGACCCGCCGCTTCCGCCGGGGCTATCGCTTCGGCGACGGCGCGGTGCTGGCCGTGGTGCGTCCGGGCACGTTGCTGGAATTGTGGCGTGTGCTGCAGGCGGCTGTGCAGGGTGGGGCAGCGATCATCCTGCAGGCCGCCAATACCGGCCTGACCGGCGGCTCGACCCCGGATGGCAATGATTATGGGCGCCCGGTCGTGCTGGTCAGCACCCTGCGCCTGACCGGCATCCAATTGTTGAACGAGGGCCGCCAGGTGGTGTGTCTGCCGGGCGCCACCCTGGACCGGCTGGAGCAGACGCTGGCGCCGCTGGGGCGCGAGCCGCATTCGGTGATCGGCTCGTCCTGCATCGGCGCCTCGGTGCTGGGCGGCATCTGCAACAACTCCGGCGGTGCGCTGGTGCGGCGTGGCCCCGCCTATACCGAGCTGGCGCTATATGCGCAGGTTGATGCGCAGGGCCGGTTGCAGCTGGTCAACCACCTGGGCATCGCGCTGGGCGATACGCCCGAGCAGATCCTGCAGCGCTTGCAGGCCGGTGACTACGATGCCGCCGATGTCAGCGACGGCGACGGCCGTTCCGCGTCCGACCCGCGCTACGCCGACGAGGTGCGCAGGGTCGATGCCGATACACCGGCGCGCTTCAATGCCGATCCCGGTCGTCACTACGAAGCGGCGGGTTCAGCCGGCAAACTGGCGGTGTTCGCGGTGCGCCTGGATACGTTTGAGAAGGAGCCCGCCGAGGTCTTCTACATCGGCAGCAACCGTACCGGGAGTTTCACCGCCATCCGCCGCCAACTGCTGACCGGCTTCGATCGCCTGCCGATCGCTGGTGAGTACATCCACCGAGACGCCTACGATATCGGCGAGCGCTATGGAAAGGACACATTCCTGCTGATCGACCGGCTCGGGACCGCACGGGTGCCCGCGGCATTCGCACTGAAGAGCAGGGTTGACGGCTGGTTCGAGCGGCTGGGCCCGCGCGGCGTGACCGATCGGGTAATGCAGGTGCTGACCGGCCTGTTGCCCTCGCACCTGCCCCAGCGCATGGGCGAGTTCCGGCAGCGTTACGAGCATCATCTGCTGCTGAAGGTCTCCGCACAGGATGCAGCGGAGACCGAGGCCTGGTTGCAGCAATTCTTCGCCGAGCACGAAGGCGGCTATTTCCACTGCACGGCCGAAGAAGGGCGCAAGGCCTTCCTGCATCGTTTTGCCGTGGCCGGTGCTGCAGTGCGCTATCGCGAGGTGCATCGCCAACAGGTGCAGGACATCGTCGCGCTCGACATCGCATTGCGTCGCGACGACGCAGACTGGTTCGAGCAGCTGCCCGCCGCCATCGAAAGTCGCCTGCTGCACAAACTGTACTACGGCCACTTCCTGTGCCACGTGTTCCACCAGGACTACATCGCACGCAAGGGCGAAGATCCGATGGCGATCGAGCACGCGATGTGGGCACTGCTCGACCGGCGCGGGGCCGAGTATCCGGCCGAGCACAACGTCGGTCACCTGTACCCGGCCAAGCCGGCGCTGGCTGGGTTCTACCGACAGTTGGACCCGAGCAACACCTTCAACCCGGGCATCGGGCAGACTTCGAAGGCCAAGGGCTGGGGTGGCTGCGACTGCGGATGATGTAGACCCGAGCCCGTGCTCGGCTGCACTTCCCGGCAGGCAGCAGTCGAGCATGGCTCGACTCTACCCGGGCAACGGTTACCATCGGAATTCCAGCCGCAGGAGCCGCCCATGCCCCCCATCGTTGTCCGCACGACCGTGTGTGCTGCACTGCTGGCCGCCCCGATCCTGGTGTTGGCGCAGGGCTCGATCCTGCCACAGCAGCGCGATGCCGCTGGCAATGTGATGGAGCCGCTGGGGCACGTGCTGATCACCCCGGAGGCAGGCCCGGCAGGACTTTATGAGTGCACCCAGGACGGCAACTGGTGTGTACGCGTGCAACCGGTGGCCGAAGAGGGGAAGCGGCCCACCGTGCTGGAAGTGCTTGAGAAGGTGCCGGGCCAGGGCAAGCCGCACAGCTACCACGTCCGCATTGACGTGCCGCAGGAAAGCGAACTGAAGCTGTGGCCGTGGATCGTACGCCTGGCACCCGGTGTCGGCGCGGATGAGGACGTGATTGACCCGCAGCCGCGTGCCCGCCAGAACGTACTGGTAGGCGCCACGGTCACCTTCAGCATGATGTACTCCGGCGGTGGGGCAGACGCATCGACGCTGCAGCTGGCACGCGTGCGCCACCTGCAGGATGGCATCCAGGTGGACGATGATGTGCTGACCGTGCCGTGGGTGGGCAACGCGATGATCCGTGCCTGCTTCAGCGAGCAGGACATCAGGCAGCGTGCCGGTGCCTGCCACGATGAGTATGGATTCTCGGCAAAGCTGGGGCTGGATCCGGCAGTGCAGGGCATGCCGGTGCTTCGTTACCAGACGGTGGCGACCCGCTTCCCCGCAGGTGCATCGCGTTTCGAGGATTCGCTGGCGAAAGGGCCGTTGAAGGCGAAGGACCTGCGTACCGAGCAGGACCCGGCGTGCAGCTATTCGCGTCTTTTCCGTTTCAGTGAGGGCCGTTTTCACCCCGACCAGCCACTGCCGGATTGTGCCGGTTATACCGAACCTTGAGCCCTGTCACACCGGCCCGTGCCCGACGCGTGTTCTCTGTAGAGGCGCGGGGCCCCGCCGCGGGGGCGGGGCCGCCGCCGCGGGGGGGGGGGGGGGGGGGGGGCCAGCCGCGGGGGGGGGGGGGGGCGGGGGGGGGGGGGGGGGGGGGGGGGGTGGGTGGGG
>NZ_JBRRET010000068.1:0-7176 GCF_056760435.1 Stenotrophomonas sp. STEN008
CTGCCCGGACCGGCGGCAACCCGTTTCAAGTAATGTTCCGACCAACCCACACCTGCGCAAGGACGCGCGGAATGTATCAACCCGCCGCCGGGCCCCCGCGGGGCGTCTTCGTTTCCGGCATCAGGCAGCGCGCAGCGTGGCCGTCGTGCCCGTGCCCGCTTCCGACTGCAGCCGGAAGCGGGACACCGCCACCGCAAGCTGCTCGGCCTGCTCTTCCATCGCGCGCGCGGCAGCACTGGCCTCTTCCACCAGCGCCGCATTCTGCTGGGTGGTTTCATCCATCTGCACCACGGTCTGGTTGACCTGCTCGATGCCGGCCGACTGCTCGCGTGAGGCGGCCGAGATCTCGGCCATGATCTCGTTGACCCGCCCGACCTGGCCGACGATCTCCTGCATGGTGTTGCCTGCGCGGTGCACCAGCTGCGCACCACTGCCGACCTGGGCCACCGATGCGTCGATCAGTCCCTTGATTTCCTTCGCCGCTGCGGCCGAGCGCTGGGCCAGCGCGCGCACTTCGCTGGCCACCACGGCGAAGCCGCGACCCTGCTCGCCCGCACGCGCGGCCTCAACGGCGGCGTTCAGGGCCAGGATGTTGGTCTGGAAGGCGATGCCGTCGATCACCGAGATGATCTCGGCGATGCGCTGCGATGAGGTTTCGATCTGCTGCATGGTCTGTACCACCTGGCCGACCACCTTTCCGCCTTCGCTGGCCACGTCCGCCGCCGATGCGGCCAACGTGTTCGCCTGCAGGGCATGATCGGCATTCTGGCGCACGGTGGAGGTCAACTCCTCCATCGACGCTGCCGTTTCTTCCAGGTTGGCCGCCTGCAGTTCGGTGCGACGCGACAGATCGCTGTTGCCCGCGGCGATCTCGCCGGCCGCCAGGCGGATGCTCGCCGCTGACTGCTGGATCTGGCCGACGATATGGGTCAGCTGTTGCGCGGTGCTGTTGGCATCGTCGCGCATCACCGCGAACACACCATGGAAGTCGCCCTGCATGCGTGCACTGAGGTCGCCGGCGGCGATGGCGCGCAGCAGCGTGGAAAGCGCCGCGAGGTTGTGGTCGCTGGCCTGCATCATCGCGTTCAGCGTGGTCACCATGCGGCGGAAATCGTGCTCGAACCGCTCACTGTCACCACGCACGGCAAAGTCGCCGGCGGCAGCAGCGGCGGCCAGCTGCTGGATCTGCTCGTTGATCGCCGCAAGGTTGCTCTTGGTGGTGGCCATGGCGGCGGTGAACACCGCCTTCTCGCCCGGCAGCGGCTCCATGTCCACGCTCAGATCGCCCACCGCGTAGCGCTGCATCACGTCCACCAGCCGCTGGGTGACCGCATTGCTGGACGCCACCAGCTGATTGCTGTCGGCCACCATGCGACCGTACTCCCCCGGGAAGGCCGCCGCGTCCATCCGGTAACTGAGCTCGCCCGCATCATGGCGGCGTGCCATCTCCGCCTGCGCCGCCATCACAGCCTGCAGCTGTCCCCGCATGCCCTGCATCGCCTCGAGCAGGCGCCCGACCTCATCGTTGCCGCGCGCCGGCAGCGCGGTGTCCAGCTTGCCCGCCGCCACGTCACCTGCAATGCGTACCGCCTGCGCCAGCGGCCGGATCGCCAGGTGACGCAGCAGCAGGTAGACACCGGCGCTCAATGTCAGCGCGGCCAGCACGCCGACCAGCAGCGTCAGCCACAGCAGCTGGCGAGCCTCGGCCACGATAATGGCATGCGGCACCACCACACCCAGCGCGAAGCGCTGCGGGGCATCGCCAACCCGCAGTGGCACGTACAGGCGCACATTGCCGGCGGCATCCGGCTCGAACGCTTCGACGGTCCTGTCGGCCGCGATTCCGGCCAGCATGTCGCGGGTGAAGGCATCGGTGCGCGGCTTGCCGATCTCGGCGGCGTCGGCCGAAGCCAGGACTACGCCCTTGGGCGAAAGCAGTTCAACGCGGCCTGCTCCCATCGGCGCAAGCGTCGCCAGATGCTTCTGCAGCGCCGCCAGCGAGAAATCGACGGTGAACACGCCGAGGAACGTGCCGTTCTCCACGATGGGCGTGCTCAGGGTGCTCATCAGCACCTTCTGGCCGGCGATCTCATAGGCATAGGGCTCGCTCACCTTGGGCAGCTTGTCGCGGCTCGGCCCCATGTACCAGTCACCGGAACCGCTGGCGGTGTCGGTGTAGTCGGTCATCACCGACTGCTGCGGTTTGCCATCCTGCCAGGCCCAGTAGCTCATGTAGCGACCGGTGGCGTCATGGGCCTCGCTGTTGACGAACTCCGCGTCCTTGCCATCGAAGGCATCGGCCTCCCACATGGTGCTCTTGCCCAGCCACTCCGGGTGCGCGCGCAGCTGTTCGCCGAGCACGGCCGCCAGGCTGGCACGATCAGGCTGGTCGCCCCGCGCGCGCTGGGCCAGGACGGCCTCGACCATGGCATCGTTGCTGGCGAAGGCGGTGCCCAGATCGGCCGCAACCTGGCGCGCTTCGGCATGCGCCTCGCTGGCCATGGTCTGCCGCGACGCGTTGATCAGGCTGGCACTGGCCTGGCGGTAGATCAGAAAGGCGGTCAGGCCGAAGCACAACAGCGCGATGGCAGCGGTGCCCAGCATCAGCTTATGGGCGATGCTGCCCGGACGACGGGCAGCGGCGGAGCGGGAAGACGGCATGGGAGGGTCCGCAAGGCAGGTCAGGACATCCGGCACCGCGTTGGCGCCGCGCTGGTGCGCGATCCCTCGCGCGGCGACCTGTCTGAGCCGGGCGATGCCCGGCACCGCAAGGGCGCACCGGGTTAGCGGCCGTTCCGCGGCGGGGTTGAGCCGTTGCCCTGCGTCAAGCTGAATGCACTCAGTTTGGGATGGCTCATACGTGCGGCGAACCTACTCGACCACCCGGTCCTTCAACCACTGCGTGCGTGGCAGCACTTCGATGCTGCCTGCCGCGTACTGCTGCAGTACATCGTCCGGACCGTAGCGCGGCTGCCAGCCCAGCACCGCAACCGCACGGCTGCCGTCGTACACGCGGTCGATGCTCAGCGGCAGTGGCCAGCCGCGGCGCTCGAACTCGGCCAGCAGCTGCGGTGCGCGCCGCGCCAGCACCCGGCGTGGCTGGGTGGCCAGTTCCAGGCAGTCCTCGCGCCGGAAGGGGGTCGGCGCGCAGGCGATGTAGCGCTGGAACGGTGCGCCCCCGTTGTGCAGCAGCGCGGCATGCGCGCTGGCCACATCGCGTGCATCCAGGCCCCGGTGCAGGCGGAACATCGCCATGCGCTCGGGAGGCTCGGGGAAGCAGCGGCCCATGCGCAGCACGCGCACGGCGAATGCCTCCGATGCCGCGGCTTCGGCCAGCGCCTCGGCCTGCAGCTTGGTGCGGTGGTAGATGGTCCTGGGCAGGGGTTCAGTGTCTTCGTCGATCCAGCGACAACCGCCTGCCACCACGGCATGGCCATACAGGGCGGTGGTGCTGGTCAACACGAAGCGTCCGACGCCGGCGTCACGCGCCAGCCGCAGCAGCTGCGCGGTCGCCTCCACGTTGATCTGCTGGAACACCGTGTCCGGCACCAGCCCGACATGCGGTGCATGCAGCGCAGCGGTGTGGATCACCGCATCCACGCCGCGCACGGCACGCTCCAGTGCCTTCGTGTTGGTGACATCGGCAATGATGCGTGTGGTGGCGAACGGGCTGCGATCCAGCCCGATGACTTCATGGGTGGCCGCCAACGCGCCGAAGATCGCGCGCCCGATCCGCCCGGAACTTCCGGTCAACAGAATCTTCATTGAGTCCATTCACTCAACAGCGCCCGGGAGCTACCGGGATGAACCGATTCTAGGCGTGGCCTGTGTCCAGGGCGATAGCGGCGCTGCGCAAGTGCAGCGTCAACGACAGGCAGGCAGAACGTGAAGACCACGCGCCATCTGCGGACGTACCGTTAGCCTGCCGTCCGCAAGCATGAGGCTCCGCCACGCCGAGAGAGATCCCCTATGGCCAGCAGCAACCGCGGGTTCGCGTCGATGGACCAGCGCATGCAGCGCGCGATCGCCGCCAAGGGTGGGCGCGCCGCCCATGCCTCCGGCAACGCCCATGAATTCAGTCCCGCCGAGGCGCGCATTGCCGGCCGCAAAGGAGGCGAAGCCATCAGCCGCGATCGCCAGCACATGGCCGCGATCGGTCGCGAAGGCGGGCATGCACGCCACGCCCGCGCACAACAGCAGCGCCAGCAGTCCGATCAAGGTCCACAGGGCCGCGACGAACCGGGTCAGCAGGACTGAGCGACGCACCTCAGCCGTGGCTGAGGAGGTTCAGCAGGCGCCCGAACGGGTCGCGGACGAAGAACCGACGCACGCCCCATGGCTCCTCGACGGGGCCATACACGACGTCGATGCCGGCGCTGCGGATCCGTTGCAGGACGTCATCCAGATCGTCCACCTCGATCGACAGGTCCGGCACCGGCGTACCCGATCCGCCCTCGCTGGCGAAACTGAGCTGCGCAGGTGCAGTGTCCTGCCCGGCGCAGGTGACGATCCAGCCATGATCCATCACCACCGGCATGCCGAGGATGCCACCGTAGAACGCGGCGGCGCGCGCCGGATCGGGCGTGGCGATGTTGGCGACGATGCGTCTGACAGCCATGACGTTCCTGTTCAATGAGGGGCAAAAACGAAACTGCGCGACCGGCCGGCACACCGTCAATCTTCAGGGACGCGTGTACAGACTGATGCGGCAGGGTGCGAAAAGTGTGGCTTTCGTCACGAAACATTAACGCGTTAACAAAATTCCCGTCACATCGCTGGGGGTGAAACGCATCCAGGACAGTTAGCGGCTGGGTAGACCGTCAATCAAGGAAGTTTGCCTGATGAATCACCCGCTGCATGGCCGTTCGTCCCGCTCCCGTTCCCCCTTGCAACGCCCGCTGGCACTCGCGGTGGCCAGCTCCCTGCTACTGGCAGCCGCCCTGCCGGCGATGGCCTCCGATTCACTCGATGCCTGGCAACAGCAGCGCCAGCTGCAGGCGGCGTGGGCCCAGCCAGGCGGTGCACAGACGGACGCAACCGTCGGTGCTTCGGCGCAGGCCACGTCCACCCCGGTCCTGGGCAATGCGGGCGACGCCGCCAGTTGGCACAGCGACGAGTTCAATGCCGACTGGGGCCTGGCCGCGATGGGGGCCGACCATGCCTATGCCCGCGGCCTGACCGGCCAGGGTGTACGCCTGGCGCTGTTCGATTCCGGCTCGGCGCTGGCCCACCCGGAATTCGCCGGCCGCAACACCACCAGCATCGCCATCGGCCCGGACTGCGCGACGGCGGGGATCGTCGCCGGCGAAGGGGCCTGCTCGCAGACCCGCGGCGAACAACCCGGCTACAACTATTACGGCCTCGGTGCCGGGGTGCCGGCGGCGCTCGCCGGTCGCCTGATCGCGGCCGGCCTGCCCTACGGTTTCAGCTACGCCGACCATGGCACCCACGTGCTGGGCACCATCGGCGCCAACCGCGACGGCACCGGCATGCATGGCGTGGCCTTCGGTGCCGACCTGACGGCAGCGCGCGTGTTCGGTGACACCTACTATGAGTGGCGCCTGGATCCGGATGGTTTCTATCGCCCCCGCGCGGTGTACCGCACCGACCCGGACGACGACGCCGTACTGGACATGTATGCGCAGATCCAGGCGCAGGGCGTGCGCGCCATCAACCACAGCTGGGGCATCTCGACCCGCAACATGAGTGCCGCGGCGCTCGACCGCCAGTACGCCGCGATTGGCGCGGATTACGACGTCTACGGCAGCATCTACGCAGGCAGCGACGCTGCCCCCGGGTCGACCCTGATCCAGGTGTGGTCGGCCGGCAACGGCAGCGGGGCCGTCGCGGGCATCACTGCGGCCCTGCCCCGCTGGAAGCCGGAGATCGAACCCTACTGGCTGGCCGTGGCCAACGTGCGCCAGCCGGTCGCCGACGATGGCGAAACCGACTATGTGCTCGACGACAGCTCCAGCATCTGCGGTGCCGCCGCCAACTGGTGCATCTCCGCCCCGGGCACTGACATCGCCAGCACCATCGTCTCCGGTGAGATCCAGGGACGCATCGAGGAAACCAGCGAGTACCTGCGGCTGATCATCGACAGCGAGAACACCGAGTACACCTACGGCCTGAAGACGGGCACCTCGATGGCGGCGCCGCACATCACCGGCGCCCTCGGGCTGCTGTTTGAGCGCTTCCCCTACCTGGACAGCGCACAGGTCCGCGACGTGCTGCTGACGACCGCCCGCGATCTGGGCGATCCGGGCATCGATGAGATCTACGGCTGGGGCATGGTCGACCTGCGCAAGGCCATCGAAGGCTTCGGCTCGCTGCGCGTGGACACCGATGTGGTGATGAACCAGAAGGCCGGTGGCCTGAAGGTCTGGGAAGGCGAGGCCTGGGATGACTGGACCAACGACATCGGTGGCCCCGGCAAGCTGACCAAGTCCGGCATCGGCTGGCTGCGCCTGAGCGGCGACAACAGCTTCAACGGTGCGGTGGTGAACGATGGCGTCCTGGAATTGAATGGCGCCAACACGCTCACCTCGGCAGTGGAGGTGAAGGGCGGCCAGTTCCTGCTCAACGGCTCGCTGGTTTCCACCGCCCTGAACACCACCGGCGGCGTCAGCACGGTCAGCGCCAGCGGCGCGCTGGACCACAGCAACCTGGTGGTCGATGGCGGCGTGGTCTCCTTCAACGGTACGCAGACCGGCGGTAATACCACCGTAGGCGCCAATGGCCTGCTGAAGGGTGTCGGCACCCTGGGCACCACCCGGGTCGACGGCATCATCGCGCCGGGCAATTCGATCGGCACGCTGACCGTCAACGGTGACTATGTGCAGGGCGCTACCGGTGTGTTCGCGTCTGAACTGGCGCCGGGAGGCCGCAGCGACCAGCTGCACGTCACCGGCACCGCCACGCTGGACGGCACACTGGTCGCGCTGCCCGAACCGGGCGTGTACTACCTGGGTGAGCAGTTCAACATCCTGCGCGCCGACGGTGGCATCAACGGTCAGTTCGCCCGTACCGACTTCAGTGCATTCTCGCCGTTCCTGCAGTTCAGCTTGGCCTACAGCGCCAATGGTGCGCGCATCGACGTGGCCCGGGGTGCGCTGCTGGCCACCGCGGCCACCACGCGCAACCAGCGCGCCGTCGCTGGCGTAGCCGATGGCCTGG
>NZ_JBRRET010000069.1:0-7144 GCF_056760435.1 Stenotrophomonas sp. STEN008
CCCCCCCCCCCCCCCCCCCCCCCCCCCCCCCCCCCCCCCCCCCCCGCCCCCCCCGGGGGGGGCGGGGCCCCCCCCGGCGGCCCGCGCCTGCGGTATGTTTCCTTCACGCCGGCGACTGCGCCGGCGTTGCTTTTTCAACGGAGATGCGTGTCGATGAGGTTGATTCCCCGCCTGCTGTTGTCCCTGCTGGTGCTGCTGCCGATGGCCGCCAGTGCCGCACCTGCCGCAGCCCCGCTGGTCGAAGGTCGCGACTACGAGCGCATCGCCCAGGCCGGTCCGTTCCAGCCGCTCGCCGGCAAGATCGAAGTGGTCGAGGTGTTCGGCTACACCTGCCCGCACTGCGCGCGTTTCGAACCGCAGCTGGAAGCCTGGGCGGCCAAGCTGCCGGCGGATGTTCGCTTCACTCCGGTGCCTGCGGCGTTCGGGGGCGCCTGGGATGCCTGGGCGCTGGCCTATTACGCCGCCGAAGAAGTCGGCGTCGCCAAGCGCAGCCATGCGGCCGTGTTCAAGGCTCTGCACGAGCAGGGCACCCTGCCGATGCAGAATGTCTCGGCCGATGAGCTCGCCACCTTCTACAAGGCGTACGGCGTGGCGCCCGAGCGTTACACCCAGGCCCTGCGGGGCGACGCCGTGCAGAAGAAGGTCGACGCGGCGCGGGCATTCGCCCAGCGCACCCGCATCCCCGGTACCCCGGCGCTGATCATCAACGGCCAGTATCTCGTCCGCGGCAACAGCTTCGACGACCAGCTGCGCATTGCCTCGGCGCTGATCGCCCAGGTCCGCGCCAACCGCGGCCGCTGAACCAACGCCCACTCCCGACACGGCGCTGTCGCCGCCGCGTGTCATCATTTCCCCCTGGCCGGCGCCCGCCGCCGGCCCCACCATTCCAGATGCTGGAGACGCTTCCATGAAGATCCGCTACGCCCTCGCACTCGCAGCGCTGCTGCCGATCCTGGCGGCCTGCAAGGCCGACGACGGCACCGCCAACACCTCCGCCGCCCCGGCCGAGCCGACCACCACCCCGGCCAGCACCGACCCCGCTGCGGCACCGGCCACTGACAACGCAGGCGCGGCCCCGGCAGCCGAAGGCGAGAAGGCCGCCGAAGCCGCTCCGGCGGCCGCTCCGGCCCCGACCACCACCGCACTGACCGGTCCGGCGCCGGTGGCCGGTGAGGACTACCAGGAAATTCCGAACGGCCAGCCCTTCCAGCCGGTTGCCGGCAAGGTCGAAGTGGTCGAGATCTTCGGCTACGTCTGCCCGGCCTGCGCCGCCTTCCAGCCGCTGGTCGGCCCGTGGAAAGCCGGTCTGCCGGGCGACGTGAACTTCGTCTACGTGCCCGCCATGTTCGGCGGCACCTGGGACGACTACGCCCGTGCCTTCTATGCCGCGCAGACGCTGGGCGTGCAGGAGAAGACCCACGAGGCGCTGTACGCCGCCATCCACTCGCAGAAGACCCTGAAGGGCGAACGCGGCCGTGATTCGGTCGAGGACATCGCCAAGTTCTACGCCGGCTACGGCGTCGATCCGAAGCAGTTCGCCGCCACCATGGGCAGCTTCGCGGTGAATGCCAAGACCAACTCGGCCAAGCAGTTCGCGCAGCGCAGCCAGATCAGCGGCACCCCGTCGATCATCGTCAACGGCAAGTACCTGGTGAAGGGCAAGAGCTTCCCGGACATGCTGCGCATCGCCGACCACCTGATCGCCCGCGAGCGCGGTGCGGCCCAGGCTCACTGATCCAAGAGAAGCTGTCCCCGGCCGTGAATTCCCCCTCTACACGGACCCTGCGTCTGCTGACGGCCAACATCCAGGCCGGCTCCAGTACCCGCCGCTACAGCGACTATGTGACCCGCAGCTGGTCACATGCGCTGCCGGCGGGTCGCAAGCGCAGCAGTCTTGATGCGATTGCCACACTGGCGCGTGGGCACGACATCGTTGGCCTGCAGGAAGCCGATCCAGGCAGCCTGCGTTCGGGCTTCACCAACCAGACCCACTACCTGGCCCAGCGTGCCGGCTTCAACTACTGGAGCCACCAGCCGAACCGGCGCATGGGCGGGGTGGCATCCAGTGCCAACGGCCTGCTGAGCAAACTGGAGCCGGTGGAGGTGCAGGACCACGCCCTGCCCGGCCGTATCGGCGGGCGTGGCGTGCTGCTGGCCAGGTTCGGTAATGGCAGGGACGGCCTGGCCGTGGCCGTGGCCCACCTCTCGCTGGGTGCCGGTTCGCGGATGGCACAGCTCGGTTTCATTGCCGAGCTGCTGTCCGACCACCCCAATGCCGTGCTGATGGGTGACTTCAACTGCCTGGCCGAACGACCGGAAATGCAGGTGCTGTACCAGAAGACCCGGCTGCAGCCTCCAGGCTGCATCGTGCCGACGTTCCCCAGCTGGCGCCCGGACCGCGCCATCGACCACATCCTGGTTAGCAGCAGCCTGCAGACCCGCGCGGTCGAAGCCGTACCGGCGGCCTTCTCGGACCATCTGGCGCTGGCCATGGCCATCGACGTACCGGCCAGCGCCCTGCGCTGATCGGTAGCGCCGGGCCATGCCCGGCGAACGGAACCCAATCCGCCGGGCATGGCCCGGCGCAACCCGTACAGCCCGGCGCTACCCCGCCTGCATCGCCGGCGCCTTCGACCGCCGCGCCGTCATCGTGCTCCCCACCGAAGCCACCACGGTGCAGCCGATCGCCAGCCACTGCAATCCATGCAGGTGTTCGTGCAGCAACAGCATCGCCCACAGCGCGGCCACCGCCGGCTCCATGCTGATCAGGATGCCGAAGGTTTCCTTCGGCAGGCGCTTGAGCGCCATCATCTCCAGCGACATCGGAATCGCACTGGACACCAGTGCCACCAGCAGGCCCGCCAGCAGGATCTTCGGATCGAGCAGGGCCGCGCCGGCATGGATCACCCCGACCGGCACCACCACCAGCGACGCCGCCAGCAGGCCCAGCGACACCGAATGGCCGGCATGCAGGTGGCCGGCGCGCTTGCCGAACACGATGTACAGGCCCCAGCACGCCGCCGCACCCAGTGCATACAGCACGCCCACCGGGTCCAGTGCCGCCGCACCGCCCAGCGGTAACAGCAGGAGCAGGCCGACCACTGCGCATCCCACCCACAGGAAATCGATCGGGCGCCGTGACGACAGCATCGCCACGGTCAACGGCCCGGTGAACTCGATGGCCACCGCGATGCCGAACGGGATCGTGCGGATGGCCATGTAGAACAGCAGGTTCATCAGGCCCAGCGTGAGCCCGTAGCGCAGGATGGTGATCGCATCCGCGCGGCGGGTCTTCCAGCGCCAGGGTCGCCAGAACAGCAGCAGCAACAGTGCGGAGAAGCCCACGCGCAGCGCGCTGGTGCCCTGCGCGCCGATCAGCGGGAACAGGTGCTTTGCATAGGACGTGCCAACGGACAGCGCCGTTACCGAGCCGAGCACCGCCAGCGCCGGCAACATCGGCGCGAATCGTGAAGTCTGCATGCGTCCAGTCTATTGCGTCGACGGCGAGCACTTGGCTCAATTACCGGCCCGTCCATGCAACTTCTGCTCACCATGGCCACTGCCCCCGTGCTGGACAGCTTCGACCGCGCCATCCTCACCCTGCTGCAGCGGGACAACACGCTGCCACAGCGGGAGATCGCCGAAGCCGTGCACCTGTCGACGCCGGCGGTGCAGCGGCGGGTCAGGCGTCTGCAGGACAGCGGTGTGATCGCGGCCAATGTGGCCGTGGTGGCGGCGGCGCGGATCGGCCGACCGCTGACCCTCATTGTCGAGGTGCGCATGGTCAGCGAGCAGCGTGATCGCGTGGCGCCGTTCAAGCAGCGCGTGCAGGACGACCCGGCGGTGCAGCAGTGCTATGCCATCACCGGTGACGGCGATTTCCTGCTGGTGCTTTCGGCCACCTCGATGGAGGAGTACGACACCATCAGCGAGCGCCTGTTCGGTGGCGACGACAACATCGAACGATTCCGCACCGCGGTGGCACTGTCCACGCTGAAGCGCAGTTTCGAAGTCCCCCTGCAATGAACCGGCCTCGACACCCACCGCGCCATACTGGCGCGGCATGAATCCTTCGCCCCGCACACCCTCCACGTCTTCCGCCCGCCTGCTGCGCCGTTGGCTGCTGCGTGCGTTCCTGCTTGTCGTCACCGTCGTTGCCGCCCTGTCCGTCTGGAACAGCCGCTGGGCCGAAGCGCCGAAGATGCTGTGGTCATTGGCCCGGATGCCACCGGCCACCGAGCTGCCGGTACCGGTGGACGGCGTGCGGCCGGGCCAGATCGCCGATACCTTCGGCGCGCCGCGAGGGCGCGACCGCAGCCATGCCGGCATCGACATCTTCGCCGCGCGGGGTACCCCGGTCCGCAGCGCGACCCCGGGCGTGGTTGCCGAGGTGCGGGAAGGCGGCCTGGGCGGCCGTCAGGTCTGGGTGATCGGCCCCGGCCGCGAGCGCTACTACTACGCCCATCTGGAGAGCTGGGCCGCAGGCCTCGCGCGCGGCCAGGTCGTAGGCGCGGGCGATCTGCTCGGCCACGTCGGCGACAGCGGCAACGCCAAGGGCACCCCGCCGCACCTGCACTGGGGCATCTACGGCGCAGACGGCGCACGGGATCCTCTGCCACTGCTGCGCCGCTAAGCCGCCGGACGGCGATCTCCCGCAGCAGCCTGACGATCCAGCGCTGCGCGCCCCTGTTCATGATTTGTAAATAGGAATAGTTCGTATTAACATTCCTTTCGATTGCAGCGTCGCCAGGAAGGCGCGCCCGCCTTTCCCCTACCCTTAGCGCCTCGCCTCCTGGATGTCGGCCGAACGCGCATGCTCGCCCAGGAATCCCATGAACCGTCCTGCATTCCGTATCCCGCAGCCTCAGCGGCTGTCCGTTGCCGTGCTCGCCGCACTCTGCGCCATCGCCCCGACCGCCTTCGCAGAAACTGCCACCGATGCGACCACCCTCGACAAGGTGGTGGTCAAGGGCGAGCGCGCGGAGGGCTACTCGGTGCGCCGCACCTCGGCCGGTACCCGCTTCGACCTGACGCCGCGCGAGATTCCGCAGTCGGTCAGCATCATCAGCCATCAGCGCATCGAAGATCAGAACCTGGACGACATCATCGACGTGCTGGCCAACACTACCGGTGTGACCAGCACGCAATCGGACAGCGAGCGCACCGAGTTCTATGCGCGCGGCTTCTACATCGACAGTTACCAGTTCGATGGCCTGCCTACGCAGATGGTGCAGAACTGGAGCTACGGCGATTCCGGCCTGGACCTCGCCCTGTATGACCGCGTGGAGGTGGTGCGCGGCGCCACCGGCCTGCTCAGTGGCGCAGGCAACCCGTCCGCCTCGGTGAACCTGATCCGCAAGCATGCCGACAGCGCCGAGCTGGCCGGCAGCGTATCGGTGAACGTCGGCAGCTGGGGCCGTACCCGTACCACCGTGGACGTGGGCAGCGCGCTGAACACCAGCGGCACCGTGCGTGGCCGGGTGATCGGCAGCTACCTCGACACCGACGCGCAGATGGACCGCTATAACCAGCACAAGACGCTGGGCTACGCGGTGATCGACGCCGACCTGACTCCGGACACGCAGTTGAGCGTGGGCTACGACTACCAGCAGAAGCGCGCCAATGGTGCGACCTGGGGCGGCTTCCCGATGCTGTTCTCCGACGGCTCGGCCACCGGCTACGACGAATCGTTCAACGCCAGTCCGAACTGGACCTACTGGGACACCACCAGCAAGCGCGCGTTCGCCACCCTGCAGCATGCCTTCAGCAATGGCTGGAAGTTCAAGGTCGGTGCGACCCACGATGAGACCAAGGCCGACGACAAGCTGTTCTACCCGGCGTACAACGACTGGACCAGTGGTGCCTCGTTCTTCGACAGGACCACCGGCACCGGCATTTCGCCGTCGGCCGGCTTCTACAACACCGAGCGCAAGGTCAACGCAGTCGATGGCTATGTCGACGGCCCGTTCCGGCTGTTCGGCCGCGAGCACCAGTTCATGGCCGGCCTGAGCTACAACAAGCGCGAGTACGCCAACTACGGCGACTACCAGATTGGCGGCCCCGGCCAGAGCTGGGACCCGTTCACCAGCTACCTTGGCTGGACCGGCGACATCTCCGAGCCGAACTGGAACCCGCTGGCGCTGGCCAGCGAAGGCACCATCACCCAGAAGGCCGGTTACATGGCCACGCGCCTGTCGCTGGCCGACCCGCTGAAGCTCATCGTCGGCGCACGCTACACCGACTGGAAGAGTGAAGGCGAAGGTGCGGACCGCTCGCACAAGGTCACCACGCCCTATGCCGGCCTGGTATTGGACATCAACGATACCTTCTCCACCTACGCCGCCTATACCGAGATCTTCCAGCCGCAGACACTGAAGGACCGCAACGGCAGCTACCTCGATCCGGTCGATGGCAAGAGCTACGAAGTGGGCGTCAAGGGCGCGTGGTTCGACAACCGCCTCAATGCTTCGCTGGCGGTGTTCCGCATCGAGCAGGACAACGTGGGCCAGGCCACCGGTGAGCCGGTGCAGGGCAGCCAGAACGAATTCGCCTACCGCGCCGCGCGCGGCACGGTCAGCCGCGGCTTCGAATTCGAACTGAACGGCGAGCTGGCCCCGGGCTGGAACGCGACCTTCGGTGCCTCGCGTTACGTGGCCAAGGATGCCAACGATGCCGACATCAACACCAACCTGCCGCAGACTGCGCTGAAGCTGTTCACCAGCTACACGCCGCAGTCGCTGCAGGCACTGACGGTCGGCGGTGGGGCAAACTGGCAGAACCGCATCTACTATGCGGTGCCGGCCTACGGCCGCATCGAGCAGAACGGCTATGCCCTGGTCAGCGCCTTCGTGCGCTACCGCATCTCGCCGGAGTTCAGCGTGCAGGCCAACCTCAACAACCTGCTGGACAAGCAGTACCTCTCGCAGATCAACGGCTACGGTGCGTACGGCGATGGCCGCAACGGCTCGCTGACGTTCACCTGGTCGTTCTGATCAGCTGCAGGGCGCAACCGCCCCGCTCCTGTAGCGGCGGGCGGGGGGGGGGGGGGGCCCCCGCCAGGCGGGGCCGGGGGGGCCGGGGGGGGGCCCGCAAGTAAAAAAAAGCGCGCCGCCCGGGGGGGGCCGGCCCCGGGAACCCCCCACAG
>NZ_JBRRET010000070.1:0-6510 GCF_056760435.1 Stenotrophomonas sp. STEN008
CGGCATTCTGCCGAAGGTGGGGCGGGGGGGGGGGGGGGGGGGGGGGGGGGGGGGGGGGGGGGGGGGGGGGCCGCGGGGGGGCGCGCGCGCGGGGCGGCCGCCCCCCCCCCCCCCCCCCCCCCCCCCCCCCCCCCCCCCCCGCGGGGGGGGGGGCCCCCCCCCCCCCCCCGCCGCCCCCCCCCCCCCCCGGCGGGTGCCGGTCAACGCGCGGCGGTGGCCTGGGCGGTCAACTGCCGCTTCACCCAGTCATCGATCAGCCGCTTCTCGTAGCGCAGCGGATCGCTGTCGCTGCGCAGCCCGAGGGTGTGCAGGTAGCCGGTATCGGTCAGCTTGGCCTCGCCCTCGTCGACGATGCGGCCGCTGGCGTCCTTCAGCGTGTACTGCAGGGTGATGCGCGGCGGATAGATGTCGCGCATCACGCGGATGTCATTGGCGCGCGGGCCATGCCACGGTTCGTAGTCGCCCGCGCGCTTGATGTCGACCAGGGTGATGTCCAACGTCTGCCCGGCCTGCAGCGGCTTGGCGGCGCTGGTCTGCAGGTAGCGCGCCAGCTGCTGCACCCAGTCGCCGCGTTCGGCCTCGAAGCGGTTGTGGCTCTGGCGGATCTCGGTGAATGTCGCCGGATCGTTCCACTGCACGTTGACCGGGCCGTCGGCCTGCAGCGTGCGCGGCGCATCCGGGCTGGTGACGGTGCGCGGCGCGGCGTTCGCAGCACCCGCGGCAAGGGCCGCGGCCAGCAGCAGGGTGGCGGACAGAGAGCGGTTCATGGCGGTCTCCTGCGTCCCCGGAATGGGGGCGGATGTTGATCTCGCATCGAGTGTGATCCTGCCGGCGGGGCCCAGCAATGGCCGAATGCGTCAACAGCGTCGGCGGTTGTCGCCAATTCATGGTCGTCAACCATGACTGACGGCGCTTGACGCTGTGAATACGTCCTTTGGAAGATGCTGTGCCTCCATCCGGTACGCCCCAGACGCCCTTGTCCACACTGCCGCCCCTCGCGGAGCGCCCGCCCTTGATGGTTCCGGCGCCCGAACCCGACCTGCATCGCGGTGTGCTTGAACGCATCAACGCCGGCTTTTGTGTGATCCAGGTCATGTTCGACGCCGATCGCGCAGTGGATTACCGCTTCCTTGAGGTGAATGACGCCTTCGAGCGCCACACCGGTCTCAAGGACGCCCGCGGCAAGTGCATGAGCGCGCTGGAACCGAACCACGAGAGCGACTGGTACCGCATCTACGGCGAGGTGGCGCGCAGCGGACGGCCGGCGCAGTTCGAGATGGAAGCGCGGGCGCTGGGGCGCTCGTTCGCGGTGGACGCGGTCCGTGTGGGCCGCCCCGGCGAGGACAAGGTCGGCATCCTGTTCTTCGACATCACCGCACGCAAGCAGATGGAGCTGGAGCTGGGCGAGAGCGAGGCCCGGTTCAGCGCGTTGGCCGATGGCCTGCCGATGCCGGTCTGGGTGCTGGATGAGCGCGGACATGCGCGCTTCGTCAACAGCGCCTTCAGTGAGTTCTTTGGTGGCGACGAGACGCGTGTGCCGGAGGATGTCTGGCGCGGCCTGGTGCATCCGGATGATGCGTCGGTGTTCGAGTACGAACTGCAGGAAGCTTTGAAGGCGCAACGCTCCATGCATGCCCTCGTCCGCGCACGGCGTGCGGACGGACAGTGGCGATGGCTGGAAATGAACGCGCGTCCGCGATTCTCGCGGATGGGTCGATTCATCGGCCTGGCCGGCAGCAGTCCGGACGTGACCGAGCGCCGCGAGATCGAACTGGCCCGTGAAGAGCTGCTGCAGTCCGAGCGCGCCGCACGCAGTGCCGCCGAGAACATGGCGCGCCTGAAGGATGAATTCCTGGCGACCCTGTCGCACGAACTGCGCACGCCGCTGACCACCATCCTTGGCTGGAGCGAGCTGTTGCTGCAGCGTGTCGACAACACCAGCCCGCTGTACAAGGGGCTGGGCGTGATCGCCAACAGCGCCGGTGCACAGAAGCGGCTGATCTCGGACATGCTCGACCTCAGCAGCATGCTGCTGGGCAAGGTGCAGCTGGAAGTGGAAGTACTGGACCTGCGCGAACTGCTGGGCGAGGCGATCGGCGCGCAGGAGCTGGTGGCCGAGGGTAAGGCACTGGACGTGCAGTTGCGGCTGCCTGAGCAGCCCAGCCTGGTGCTGGGGGATGCGACGCGGTTGCAGCAGGTGTTCTGGAACCTGTTGTCGAACGCCATCAAGTTCACGCCGGCCGAGGGCCGCATCGAGATGCAGCTGCGGGCCGACGGCAAGCACTGGGAGATCACCGTGCGCGATACCGGTGATGGTATTGCTCCGGAGTTCCTCAATCATCTGTTCAGCCGCTTCCGGCAGGCCGACGGCACCACCACCCGCCGCCATGGTGGGCTCGGCCTGGGCCTGGCGATCGTGCAGCAGCTGGTCGAGCTTCACGGCGGCACGGTCACTGCGGCCAGCGAAGGCCATGGCCACGGTGCCACGTTCACCGTACGCCTGCCGCAGCATCTGCCCGATGCCGAGCGGCGGCCGCTGCGCGAGGTGATCAGCGGGCCGATTCTGGAGCCGGTGGTCGTCGAGCCCTATCCGCTGCGGGGCATGCACGTACTGGCCGTGGAAGACCAGCCGGAAGTGCTGGAGTACCTGCGGCGCATGCTGGAAGAGCAGGGCGCGACGGTGTCAGCTGCCAGTTCGGCCGGCGAAGCGTTGGCGCTGCTGGCCGATGCCGGCCACCTGCAGTACCACGTGATGCTGACCGACATCGGCATGCCGGGTATGGATGGTTATGGGTTGGTGCGCACCCTGCGCGAAGACATGGGCGTGGATGCGGCGACCCTGCCGGCGGTGGCCGTGACCGCGCTGGCGCGTGCGGATGACCGTCGACGCGCGCTGGCCTCGGGCTTCCAGGAGCATGTGGCCAAGCCGTACTCGGTGGCCCAGCTGGTGGCTGCGGTGCGCAAGGTGCAGGTGCCGCGCGCCGACAGCGCGCTGCACTGAGCATTCACGGTGGATCGGCGACCCTGCACGCAGGAGGTTCTCCGATGTCCCGTATTGCTCCACGCATCCATACCGACCCGGCCCAGATCGCGCGCCTGGAGGCCCTGCTGCCGCAGCTCGACGGCGAAACGCAGGTCGAACTGACCCTGCTCGATGGCCGCCGCCTGCTGGGCACGGTCGCCGTGCGCCCAACGGTGCAGCAGTACCGCAACGACGCCGGCGATGAAGGCAGCAACGGCCAGCTGCGCCTGGACGACTACGACACGCCGGTGCAGCAGCATCACGTCTGGCTCGACGAGATCGCCAGCATCCGCCAGCTGCCACCCAGAACGACGTGATCCGGCAGGGGGCCGGGCTCACGCCCGGCTGCGGTCCGCACGCCCGGGCCTCGGCTCGGGCGCGACTGGCACGTCAGTGCTCGAACACCGTCGGGGTTGCCTCGAACCGCCGGGCATAGGCGCGCTCCTCCGCTACCCGCGCCACCTCGTCGTCGGCCAGGTCCGGTGCGCCGTATACCGCGTATGCCACGCTGCCATCGGCGCCGTGGCCGACCTGGTGCAGCCGGTAGCGTGAATGTCCACCGCCGGTGTCCTCGGGGTAGTGCACGGGAGGATGGCTGCCTTCCAGGTCCATTTCGCTGTTGTCGACCACGCCACCGACGAACAAGGCACGCATGCGGATTCTCCTGCTGGAAGTCTCGGGGGACCTCTACCCTGAAGGGTCCGATGTTGCTGGGGCATCAATGCCCCGTTGAAGTTTCGCAAAGTGGCCTGCCGGGCCGGACCGCGCGAGCCGGTACAATGGACGGCCCTCACGCTTCAAGTAACCGCGCCGATGGCCGCCAGCGACGACGCCCCCCTGCAGACCCTGTTCCTGCCGTTCTCCCAGGGCGCGCTGCGCTGGCCGGACGGGCCGGTTGCGTTCCTGCGTGCCCGCGACGGCTGGCCACTGCGTGAGCAGGCCGGCGGGCGTGAGGTGCACTGCGAGCAGAGTTTTGCGCCGTTCGCGCAGCCCCTGCAGCAGGCCGCCGGCTGGACCGTCAGCGGCCAGCTTGACGATGTCGCGGGCCGGGGCCGCTACCCGCTGGTGCTGGTGCTGCCGCCGCGCCAGCGCGAGGAGGCCCGCGCGCTGTTCGCCCGTGCCCTGGCATTGGCCGCAGAAGGGGGCCGCATCGTCGCCTGCCAGTCCAACAACGAGGGCGCGCGCTCCGGCGAAGGCGACCTCAAGCAGCTGGCCGGCCTCGGCGGCAGCCTGACCAAGAACCATTGCCGGGTGTACTGGACCCCGCCACTGCAGGGCCAGCACGATGCCGACCTGGCCAAGCGCTGGAGCGCGCTGGATGCGGTGCGGCCGATCGTGGGTGGCCGCTTCCTCAGCCGCCCGGGCGTGTTCGCCTGGGACCGCATCGACCCGGCTTCGGCGCTGCTGGCCGAGCACCTTCCGGCCGATCTGGCCGGATGCGCGGCCGACCTCGGGGCCGGCTATGGCTACCTGTCGCGCGAGCTGCTGGAGCGTTGCCCGAAGATCACCGCGCTGGATCTGTACGAAGCCGAGCAGCGGGCCCTGGCACTGGCCGAGCTGAATCTTGCACCTCCGCCGCGCCCGCTGCCGCTGCGCTTCCTGTGGCGGGACGTCACCGCCGGCATCGAGCCGGGGTACGACGTCATCATCAGCAATCCGCCGTTCCATACCCCGTCGCGCGCGGACCGGCCGGATATCGGCCAGCGCTTCATCGCCGTGGCGGCGCAGGCGCTGCGCCCGGGTGGTCGCCTGTATGTGGTGGCCAACCGCCACCTGCCGTACGAACACACGCTCAACGACAGCTTCGGCGCGGTGCGCGTGGTCGCCGAGCGTGACGGGTTCAAGCTGGTCGAAGCGGTGAAGGGGAAGGGCCGATGAAGCTGGTCAAGCACATCGCCAACCTGGGCTATGGCAGCCGCAAGCAGGTGCAGTGGATGTTCCGCGAAGGCCGTATCACCGATGCCGACGGCGAGGTGCTGTATGCCGACGACCAGGTGCCGCACGAGGCCGTGCGGGTCGACGGCGAGCCGCTGGATCCGCCGCCGGGGTTGTCGATCGCGCTGCACAAGCCGGCCGGCTACACCTGCTCGACCAAGGACACCGGCCGCCTGATCTACGATCTGCTGCCGCCGCGTTTCCGCGACCGCGACCCGGTGCTGTCCACGGTCGGCCGGCTGGACCGCGACACCAGCGGCCTGCTGCTGTTGACCGATGATGGCGGCCTGCTGCACCGGATCATCTCGCCGAAGTCGAAACTGCCCAAGGTCTACGAGGTGGAGCTGGCCCAAGACCTGCGCGGCGACGAAGTGGCCCTGTTCGCCAGCGGCACGCTGATGCTGGAGTCGGAGAAGACCGCCCTGCTGCCGGCTGAACTGGAGGTGCTGGGTCCACGCAAGGCGCGCCTGGTACTGCATGAAGGCCGCTACCATCAGGTGCGCCGCATGTTCGCCGCTACCGGCAACCATGTGCAGGCACTGCACCGCAGCCGCGTCGGTGGCCTGGACCTGGAGGGGCTGGCCGAGGGGCAATGGCGGCTGCTGACCTCCACCGACCTGGATACGCTGTTCGCTCCATGACTGTCATCGCTGCGCTGCCGTTTCTTCCCGACGCCGTCATCTTCGACATGGACGGCCTGATGATCGACAGCGAGCGGGTGTCCATCGCCTGCTGGTGTGAGGCTGCCGAAGCGTTCGGCCTGCCGCTGGATGCATCCTTCTTCGTGCGCATGGTCGGCCTTGGCGATCGCGACAGCCAATCGCTGCTGCGCCAGCAGGGCGTGGAGGACAGCGTGATCGAGGCGATGGCGCTGCGCTGCCATGATCTGTATGAGCAACGCACGCAGACCGGCCTGCCTCTGCGGCCGGGCATCCTGGAGCTGCTGGAACTGCTGAAGGCGCATGCGATTCCGCGTGCGGTGGCGACCACCACGCTTCAGCCGCGGGCCAACCGCAAGCTGGGCGCTGCCGGTCTGCTGCCGTACTTCGATGCAGTGATCACCAGTGGCGACGTGGCGCGGCCGAAGCCGGCGCCGGACATCTACCTGCTGGCCGCACAGCGGCTGGGGCAGGCGCCGGAGCGCTGCCTGGCGCTGGAGGACTCACCTGCGGGGACCCGTGCGGCGTTGGCCGCAGGCATGACCGTGATCCAGGTGCCGGACCTGGTGCATCCCGATGAGGAACTGCGCGCGCTCGGCCATCGCATCGTCGGCTCGCTGCGCGACGCGCACGCCCTGCTGCTGCCGCTACTGCCGCGCCCGGCGTAGGCGCGCGCTGCCTTTGCGCCGGGCATGGCCCGGCGCTACCAGAATCGGCCATCGCATCGTCGGCTCGCTGCGCGACGCGCACGCCCTGCTGCTGCCGCTGCTGCCGCGCTTGGCGTAGGCGCGCGCTGCCTTTGCGCCCGGCATGGCCCCGCGCGACCACAATAGGCCAATTCATAGTCGGCTCGCAGCGCGACGCCCCCCCCCAGCAGCTGCCTTTTCCCCCCGG
>NZ_JBRRET010000071.1:0-5795 GCF_056760435.1 Stenotrophomonas sp. STEN008
GTGCAAGGAAGCGCACATCGTTGCTGGCCACCACCGGCAGGGGGCGGCGGGGCGCGGGGCCCAGCGGCCCGCCGGGTGTGGGCGACCCCCCCCCCCCCGCCGGGGGGGGGGGGGCCCCCCCCCGGGGGGGCGCGCGGGGTGCCGGGCCCCCCGCCGGTGGACAGCGCTGGCGCGGACGTCAGTGCTTGCCACCGCACTTGCCTTCGCCGCACTTGCCTTCGGCCGCCTTCTTGTCGCCGGTGCTCTTGGCCTTTGCATCGGTGCCGGCGGCGGCCTTGCCCTTGTCGCCACCACACTTGCCTTCGGCATGCTTGGCGGCGTCGCCGGTACGCGCGTCGGCAGCCTTGGCATCGGTGGCCTTGGCGGCCTGGCCGGCCACCAGATAGCCCTGCGCCAGATCGCTCATGCTCAGAGCCGAAGCGCTGGCCGTCATGCCCAGGCCGGCGACAAGGGCGGTAGCGGTCAGCAGGGACAGGGTCTTGTTGGTACTGCTCATCGGTTGTGCTCCTGGGTGGTGTGGGCAGGTGCCCGGGTGGCCGGCAGAGGTGCCGGTGGAAGCGATCGTGCGCCGATCCTACTCAACGAATCCTCGCAGAGAACTCAAATTTTCGTGAGATTTTCCGCGCAGTCAGGGGGCGGGGCCTTGCCAGGCAGGCGCGGCGCCTTTGGAAATGCTGGAAGGCCCAAAAAGAAAGGCCGCTGTCGCGCGGACAGCGGCCACTCTGGAGTCGACTCCGGTGTTGCAGTGCAGCGTCAGGGCTGACCGGTGCTGGAGGTTTCGTCGCGCTTCTCGCGCGGCGGCAGCGGCTGCTCTCCATGCACGAGGAACCAGACGTTCTCGGCGATGTTGGTGGCGTGGTCGCCCACGCGTTCCAGATTCTTGGCCATGAACAGCAGGTGGGTGCACGGCGTGATGTTGCGCGGATCTTCCATCATGTAGGTCAGCAGTTCGCGGAACAGCGCGGTGTACTGCGCATCCAGGCGCGCGTCATCCTCGCGCAGGGCCAGCGCCGCCTCGGCATCATTGTCGCGGTAGGCCGCGATGGCGCGGCGCACCTGCTGTGCGGCCAGCCGGCCCAGGGCGCGCAGGCCCTGGATCTGCGGCAGCGGCGGCACCTTGCCCAGTGCGATCGAACGCTTGGCAACGTTGGCCGCGTAGTCGCCGATCCGCTCGATGTCGGCGGGGATGCGCAGGCCCGCAAGAATTTCGCGCAGGTCGCGCGCCATCGGGCCGCGCAGCGCAAGGCGCATCACGTCGTGGCTGATCTGCTGCTCCAGTGCATCGATCGCCTCATCGTTGGCGATGATGCGATGGGCGGCGTTCTCATCGCGCTTCTCGATCACGTCCATCGATGCTTCGAGCTGGGCGACGGCCATCTCGCCCATGCGCACGATTTCGGCCACCAGGCGCTGCTGCTCTTCGTCGTAGCTCTTGACGATGTGGTCGTTGGGAAGATTCATGGTTGTTCCGTCATGTAGAGCCGGGCCATGCCCGACTTGCGTTGTCTGTGAAGAAGCCGCGGTCCGGTCAGCCGAAGCGACCGGTGATGTAGTCCTCGGTCTGCTGCTTGGACGGCTGCGAGAAGATCACTTCGGTGCGGTCATGTTCGATCAGGTCGCCCAGGTACATGAAGGCGGTGTAGTCCGATACGCGGGCGGCCTGCTGCATGTTGTGGGTGACGATGACGATGGTGTAATCGTTCTTGAGCTCTTCCACCAGCTGCTCGATGCGGCTGGTGGAGATCGGGTCCAGTGCCGAAGTCGGTTCGTCCAGCAGCAGCACGTCGGGGCGCAGGGCGACGGCGCGGGCGATGCACAGGCGCTGCTGCTGGCCACCGGAAAGACCCAGCGCGCTCTGGTTGAGCTTGTCCTTCACCTCGTCCCACAGCGCGCCCTGACGCAGTGCCTGCTCGACGCGGTCGCTCATCTCACCCTTGGACAGCTTCTCGTGGTGGCGGATGCCGTAGGCCACGTTCTCGAAGATCGTCATCGGGAACGGCACCGGCTTCTGGAACACCATGCCTACTTTGCTGCGCAGCCGGTTCATCGGGAACTTCGGCGACAGGATGTTCTCGCCGTCCAGCAGCACTTCGCCGCGTGCTTCCAGCTTCGGGTACAGCGCGTAGATGCGGTTGAAGATGCGCAGCAGGGTCGACTTGCCGCAACCGGAGGGGCCGATCAGCGCGGTGACGCGCTTTTCCGGGATCTCCAGGTTGATGCCCTTGAGGGCGTGGAATTTGTCGTAGTAGAAGTCCAGGCCACGCGCAGCGAGCTTGACCGGAGCCGGGGTATGCAGGTTCTCGTGCGAGGCCGGCACGGCGATGCGCTGCATCGGCACGGCACTGGAAAGATCGTTCATGGTGGTTTCCACGGAAAGGTCAGTCATGGGAGATGCGGTTGCGCAGCAGGAGGCCGCGGGCGGCGAGGCTGACCAGCAACACGAAGACGGTCAGCACCAGGGCACCGGCCCAGGCCAGCACCTGCCAGGATTCGTACGGGCTGCCGGCGAACTGGTTCATCACCACCGGCACCGAGGCCATCGGCTGGAACACGTTGCTGTTCCAGTACTGGTTGCCGAAGGCAGTGAACAGCAGCGGTGCGGTCTCACCGGAGATGCGGGCCAGCGCCAGCAGGATGCCGGTGATGATGCCGGCCGAGGCGCTGCGGTAGAGCACCTGCACGATCACCTTCCATTGCGGGATGCCCAGCGACAGCGCCGCTTCGCGCATCTGCGAGGGCACCAGGCGCAGCATTTCGTCGGTGGTACGCACCACCACCGGCAGCACGATGAAGGCCAGCGACAGCGCACCGGCGAAGGCGGAGAACTGGCCGCCGGTCTGCATCACGTACAGGGTGTAGACGAACAGGCCCAGCACGATCGACGGGGCCGACAGCAGGATGTCGTTGACGAAGCGGACCACGGTGCCGGCCTTGCGGGCATTGCCGTACTCGGCCAGCCAGGTGCCGGCCAGGACACCCAGCGGGGTGCCGATGCCGATCGCCAGCGCACACATCACCGCGCTGCCGAAGAAGGCGTTGGCCAGGCCGCCTTCCTGCATGGGCGGCGGTGTCATCTTGGTGAACAGGTCCAGGTTGATGCCGGCCAGGCCCTTCGCGGCCAGGGTGAACAGGATCCAGCCCAGGAAGAACAGACCGAACAGCGCGGTGGCGCAGGACAGCGCGATGGCGACGACATTGCCGATGCGGCGGCGCAGGTACAGCGAGTCAGCGGTGGTGGACATCAGTTGCCCTCCTTGCGGGCCAGGCGCATCAGCATCAGGCGGGCGATGGCGAGCACCACGAAGGTGACGATGAACAGGACGAAGCCAAGCAGCAGCAGCGCCGAGCGGTAGGTTTCAGTGGCCTCGCCGAAGTCGTTGGCGATCAGGGCGGCGATGGTGGTGCCCGGCTCCAGCAGTGACGGCGACAGGCGCACGCTGTTGCCGATCACGAAGGCCACGGCCATGGTCTCGCCCAGTGCGCGGCCAAGGCCGAGGAAGACGCCGCCGATCACCGCCGAACGGGTGTAGGGCAGCACGATGTCCCAGCTCACTTCCCACTTGGTCGACCCCAGCGCATAGGCCGATTCCTTCAGGCGGGTCGGTACGGTCAGGAACACCTCGCGCATGACCGAAGAGATGAACGGGATGACCATGATGGCCAGCACGAAGCCGGCGGTCAGCATGCCGATGCCCAGCGGCGGGCCCTGGAAGATCGGGCCGATGACCGGCCATTCGCCCAGCGTTTCGTTGAGGAACGGGGTGACGTACTCGGTCATCACCGGCACCAGCACGAACAGGCCCCACATGCCGTAGATGATGGAGGGAATGCCTGCCAGCAGTTCGATGGCGGTGCCGACCGGCCCCCGCAGCCAGCGTGGCGCCACTTCGGTCAGGAAGAACGCGATGCCGAAGCTGACCGGCACGGCGATGACCATCGCGATCAGCGCGGTGACCAGGGTGCCGTAGATCGGAGCGAGCGCACCGAACTTGTTTTCGACCGGATTCCAGTCGGAAGAGAAGAAGAAGCTCAGGCCCTGCATCTGCAGGGCATGACGGCCGCCCCACAGCATCGACAGAGCCGCGCAGGCCAGGGCGATCAGGACGAAGATGACGGTGCCGACCAGCACCCATCGGAACAGTTTGTCGTTGCGGGCATCACGCGCGTCACGCGTGGACGGGGCGGCTACAGGCTGGGCGATGGCATTCATGGGGACGGCAGGGCCAGGAAGGGGCGGGGCGGCACGGCGTGGAAGACACGGTGCCCGCACGCGGCGGGCACCGTCGGGTCCATCACTTCAGTTCGGTCGCCCAGTAGGCCTCGATCTGCGTGACCAGTTCGGCCGGCAGCGGCACATAGTGCAGCTCGTTGGCCTGGGCCTGGCCGTTCTCGAAGGCCCACTTGAAGAAGGCCAGGGTGTCCTGGTTGCGCTTGGCATCCTTCGGCTGCTTCTGCATCAGCATGAAGTTGGTGGCGGTGATCGGCCACGCCTGCTCACCCGGGGCATTGGTGATGACCAGATTGAAGTCCTTGGCGCTGGCCCAGTCGGCGCTGGCGGCCGCAGCGGCGAAGGTCTCCGCGCTCGGCTGCACCCAGGTGCCGGCGGCATTCTGCAGCGAGGTGTACGGCATGGCGTTCTGCAGCGCGTAGGCCAGTTCGACGTAGCCGATCGAGCCCTTGATCTGCTTGACGTACGAGGCGACGCCTTCGTTGCCCTTGCCGCCCACACCGTCCGGCCACTGCACCGAAGTGCCTTCGCCGACCTTGCTCTTCCACTCCGGGCTGACCTTGGACAGGTAGTTGGAGAAGTTGAAGGTGGTGCCCGAACCGTCCGAACGGTGGACGATGGTGATCTTGCCGTCCGGCAGGGTCACGCCAGGGTTGGCAGCGACGATCGCCGGGTCGTTCCAGGTCTTGACCTTGCCGAGGAAGATGTCGGCCAGCAGGGCACCGCTCAGGCGCAGCTTGCCGGCTTCCAGGCCTTCGATGTTGACGACCGGCACCACGCCGCCGATGGCCGACGGGAACTGGGCCAGGCCGGCCTGCGCCAGCTCCTCGCTGCTCAGCGGCTTGTCGGACGAGCCGAAGTCGACCGTGCCGGCCTTGATCTGGGCGATGCCGCCGCCGGAACCGATGGACTGGTAGTTGATCTTGGCGCCGGTGCTGGCGTTGTAGTCGGCCGACCACTTCGACACCAGCGGGAAGATGAAGGACGCGCCGGCGCCGGAGACTTCGGCGGTCACCTTCGCACCGGCGGCAGCCGGGGCAGCGGCACCGTCGGCGGCCGGCTGCTGCGCGGCCTGCTTGTCGCCACCGCAGGCCGACAGGCCCAGGGCGATGGCCAGGGAAAGGGCGGCGAGGCCGGCCGAGTGCAGTTTCATGGTCACTCCATAGCGGGGAAGAGCCGACGGCGTCGGCGGATGCGGCTATGAAATGATGTTTTTGTTACAGCCGTATGACGTCCATGACAGAGGTGTCCTGGATCACGTTCCAACAAGGGTTTCACAGGGTCGTCGCCCACTGCGGACACCCCCGGAGACCGCCGCGGCCGCCCGATCTGCGCACCGGCAGGGTTGCCCCGGGCCGGTGCAGGATCGAGCCCCACGCTCCGCTGGGACGGCAGGCCGGACCCCACAAACGAGAAGAGCGCCCGATACCCCGGGTCTAGCGCCCCGGGGGGGCCGCGGGGGGGGGAGGCCCCCCCCGCCCCCCCGCCGGGGGGGGGGGGGGGCGCGGGCGCGCAGAACGCGAAATTTTAGCGGTTTTGGTGGCGGGGGGCGGGCGTACGGCCGGGG
>NZ_JBRRET010000072.1:0-5748 GCF_056760435.1 Stenotrophomonas sp. STEN008
CGCCCGCGGGGGGCCGGCGGGGGGGCGCCGCGGCGGGGGGCGCGCCCCCCCCCCCCCCCGCCCGGGGCGCGGGGGGCCCCCCCCCCCCCACGACCTTACCGGCCTACCACAGGCGGCCGCTGGCGCAGCAGGCGCACCAGCGCCCAGACCAGCAGCACCATGCCGATCGCTTCCACCATCGCCAGAGCGAAATGCAGCACGCCCAGGATGGCGCTCATGCTCGAAACCGCGCTGAAGTCACCGCTGCTGACCATCCACATCGGCAGGATGCCCGCTGCCATGCTGCCGAGGCTGGCCAGCAGCAACAGCAGCAGCCCGGCCAGCGCGCCGCTGCGGGTGGCATCGCGCGGCGCGCCCACCACCCACACCAGGCCCACGCACAGCGCGATCAGCACCGGCAGGCGCACGCCCACCATGCTCAGCACCGTCACCAGCAGGGTCATGTTGTCCATCGGTCAGTCCTCGCCGGCCAGCGCCAGGGCGCCCTGCCGCAGCTGCTGGTAGACCTCGTCGGTCTGCGGGCGCACACCATGCCACTGCAGGAAGCTCTCGGCGGCCTGCTCGACCAGCATGCCCAGGCCATCGACGGTATTGCGGCACTGCGCCGCACGCGCCCAGGCCAGGAACGCGATGGCCGCCTCGCCGTAGTTGAGGTCGACCGCGGTGGTCATCGAATTGACCAGCGACAGCGGCAGCTTGAACTCCACGTCGCGGTCACGGCCGGCAGAGGTGGCGTTGACGATCAGCTCGAAGTCACCCAGCTCGCGCAGGTCTTCCCAGTAGCGGCTGATGGCGCGGCCCGGCTCACCCATCGCATCGATCAGTTCATCGGCGCGTTCCGGCGTACGGTTGACCACCACCAGCTCGGTGATGCCGGCATCGAGCAGCGCCGGGGCGACGCTGCGGGCCGAGCCGCCGGCACCGATCATCAGCACCCGGCGGCCGCGCAGGTCCAGGCCATGGCGGTCGGTCAGGTCGCGCACCAGGCCGATGCCGTCGGTGGTGTCACCATGCCAGCGCTCGCCCTTGCGCAGCAGCGTGTTGACCGAACCGGCGCGGCGCGCACGGGCCGTCAGCGTGGTGCAGACCGCAAACGCGGCTTCCTTGTGCGGCAGGGTGACGTTGGCACCGACACCACCTTCGGCGGCGAATGCTTCCAGGCCGGCGAGGAAGGCGTCGGGGGCAAGGTCGATCGTGCGGTAAGCGATGGCGATGCCTTCCTGGCGACCGAACGTCGCGTGGATCTGCGGCGACTTCGAGTGGGCAACGGGGTGTCCGAAGACGGCGTAACGGTCGGTCATGGATTCCTCAAGCTGGCTAGACTGATGCTCTTTCGTGCACGGACCCGGATGATGCGCATCACCCCGACCCTGCTGGTGCTTGCCGCCAGTCTACTCTCTGCCCCCGTGGCGATGGCGTTGAACGAGTACGGCATCGAAGGCATGGGCGTGGTCTCGACCCGTGCCGACGAGGCTCGCGGCACGATCAGTGCCGACGGCCAGCGCATCGTTTTCGCCCGCCGCGGCGAGGGCGGCTGGGGCCTGTGGCAGGCCCGCCTGATCGATGGCCGCTGGCAGCAGGCACAGGCGCTGGCGGTCGACGTCAGCGGTGAGGCCCGGGATCCCTACTTCAGCCGCGATGGCCGATGGCTGCTGTTCGCGGCGGGTACCGAAGGCCAGCTGGCGCTGTACCGTGCCGCCGTGACCGGCGATGGCCGACTTGGCAACGCACAGGCCCTGCGCGGCGAGCGTGGGCGGTACGAAGAGCGCGGTCCAGCGCTGAGCATGGATGGCCGGCGGCTGCTGTTCGCGCGCCATCAGGGCCGTGGCGCCGGTTGGGATCTGTTCGTGGCCACCCTCGATGCCGAGGGCGTGCGGGGCCCGGCCACCGCGCTGGCGGCATTGAACAGCGCCGATGACGAGACTGACGCTGACTGGCTGGGCAACGATGGCGCCGTGGTTTTCAGTCGTGGCAGCGGCACGAGCGCGCAGGTATGGAGCAGCGGGTGCGCCTGGAGCGGCGTGGCGCTGCAGCCGCTGGGGCTGTCCTTCAACCAGGCAGGCGGCTGGACCGGTGCGCCGGTGATCGACAACGCCAAGCCGGGGGAAATGCTGGTCGCCAGCAGTGCGGCGAAGGCGCCGCGTGCCGGGGGCGTGGATCTCTACCGGTTGGCGGTACCGAAAGTGCCTGCCGTGGCCGGGTGCATGCGGTAGATGCCGGCCCTGGGCACCGCAATCAGCGCGACAGCACCTTGGCGCGCTGCTGTTCGTAGTCCGCCTCGCTCAGCTGGCCCCTGTCCTTGCGCTGGTTGAGCGCGGCCAGCTCGGCCTGCACGCTGTCCGGCAGGGACTGTTCACGGGCGATCCGACGGGCGGCGGAGAGCTGCTCGGGAGGGCGTTTGCTCGCCCGCCAGGCTGCGATGAACACGCCGACGATGACGGCACCGAACACCAGCGTGCCGACGCCCCAGATCAGCCATTGCATCCATCCCAGTTCGGGTCCCATCAGCCGTTCCTCCCTCCATCGATGGCGCTATTGTCAGCGCTCGCGCAGCCAGCGCGCCACCTGTGGCGCGAAATAGGTCAGCACGCCATCGGCGCCGGCGCGCTTGAAACCAAGCAGCGACTCCATCACGCAGGCGCGCTCGTCCAGCCAGCCATTGGCGAACGCCGCTTTCATCATCGCGTACTCGCCACTGACCTGGTAGGCGAAGGTGGGCACGCCGAACTGTTCCTTCACGCGACGCACCAGATCCAGATACGGCATGCCCGGCTTGACCATCACCATGTCGGCGCCCTCTTCCAGATCCAGCGCGATCTCGCGCATCGCCTCGTCGCCGTTGGCCGGGTCCATCTGGTAGGTCTTCTTGTCCGCCTTGCCGAGGCTGGCCGCGCTGCCCACCGCGTCGCGGAACGGGCCGTAGAAGGCCGAGGCGTACTTGGCCGAGTAGGCCATGATGCGCACATTGAGGTGATGGTCGGCATCGAGCGCGCGCCGGATCGCACCGATGCGGCCATCCATCATGTCCGACGGCGAGACGATGTCCGCGCCGGCTTCGGCATGCGACAACGACTGCTTGACCAGCGCTTCGACCGTGATGTCGTTGAGCACGTAGCCCTTGTCATCGATGATGCCGTCCTGGCCGTGGGTGGTGTAGGGGTCCAGCGCCACATCGGTCATCACGCCCAGCTCCGGGAAGCGCGACTTCAGGGCGCGGATCGCACGCTGCGCCAGTCCGTCCTCCGCCCATGCCGCCGAGGCATCCAGCGACTTCTGCGAGGCGTCGATCACCGGGAACAGATCGATCACCGGGATGCCCAGCTCCAGCGCCTCTTCGGCCACTTTCAGCAGTTCCTCGATGGACAACCGCTCCACACCGGGCATCGACGGCACAGCGGTGCGGCCGGCCGGTTCGTGCACGAACACCGGATAGATCAGATCGTCGGTGGTCAGCGTGTTCTCGCGCATGAGGCGGCGTGAGAACTCGTCATGGCGCATGCGCCGCGGGCGGTAGTGGGGATGAGGCATGGCAGGCTCCGAGGAGTGGCTAGTGCAACAGGTAGCCCTGCGGCAGCAGGGGTTCGGGCAGGGGGCGTTCACCGAGCGCGTCGAGCTGATCGATCTCGATCGTGCGCACCAGCGCGTCCAGCGGCAGATCGTTCGGCTCCAGGCCGAACGGATCTTCCATTTCTTCGCCAAGCTGGTCCAGGCCGAAGAAGGCGTAGGCCAGCACCGCCGACAGCACCGGCGTGCCCCAGCCCAGCGAACTGGCCAGGCCGAACGGCAGCAGCACACAGAACATCCACGCGCAGCGGTGCAGCAGCAGGGTGTAGGCGAACGGCAGCGGCGTGGTCAGGATCCGCTCGCAGCCTGCCTGGATCGAGGACATCGCATGCAGGCGGTCTTCCAGCTGGGCGTACAGGATCGGATCGAGATCGCCGCTGCGCAGCGCCTGCGCCAGTTCGGCGGCGATCATCGCCAGCAATGCATCGGGTACGTTCTCGCGCTCGGCCAGCTGCGCACGCTGGCGCTTGTCCAGCCACGGCAGGGCCGCCAGCGCCACGATGCGGCCGCGCAGGCGGGCGGCCAGCGCATGGGCGAAGGCGGTGGCCAGATAGGCGATGCGACGGCGGCGGCCTGCGTCATCCACCAGCAGCAGGTTCACCTGCCGGGCCAGTGAGCGCGATTCGAACACCAGCTGCCCCCACAGCTTGCGGCCTTCCCACCAGCGCTCGTAGCAGGCGCTGTTGCGGAAGCTCAGGAAGATCGACAGGACCAGGCCCAGCAGGGTGAACGGCGTGACCGAGACGCGCTCGATGCCGATCGGCGGCGCCAGTTCCACCACCGCGGCGACGGCGATGGACAGGATCAGGATGGCCAGCACCTTCGGTGCGATCGCCGGAACGATCGATCCGCGCAGGATGTACAGCAGTTGCCAGCCGTGGGGACGAGGTCGGATGATCATGGGGCAGCCGCGCCGGGCGCGGATTCACAGGCACGCGCAGGCTCGCGCAGCCGTTCATTGTACGCCCCTGCCCGGCTGCGGGCCGCAGCCCTGCGACGCCCGGTCGCACCCGGCCGCAGGTTCAGATCACGCCACCGCCCAGGCCCAGGCGCAGGATGCCCACCACCACCACGATGCCGTTCAGGACCAGGCCGGCCCAGGCCCGGCCGCGCTTGCTCGGGTGAGTGAACAGGATACCCAGCGCGGCGATCACCGCGCCGACCGCAGCGAACGGAATGAGGAACCAGTTGCCCCAGCCCAGCAGCGGTATCAGCGCCAGGATCATCCACAGCAGCGCCAGTACACCCCACAACAGACTGATCACACCCATCGCCGCTCTCCCGCAGTTGGTTCCCGGCCCCAACCATAGACGTTCCGGCCGCCGTCGCCTACTCCCGTTGGCGGGCCGCTCACCTCAGCCGTGCTAGCGTCTGGATGCCCAGCGCACAGGGCGTTGGCGCCGATTCAGAGTGGCCCACCGATGATCCCATCCAGTCCTGCAGGGGTATTGCCATGAACATCCGTTGGGCCGCACTGGCGGCCATGCTGCTGGCCGCCGCCGGTTGTGCCAGCACCTCCAAGGTCATGCTGGGCCGCGCGCGGGCGCCGATCGACCCGGCGCAGGTGCAGATCTATTCAACGCCGCCGGCCGGCTCGCAGGAGATCGCCCAGCTGGAATCCGCCTCGGCGGTGGGCTTCGGCACCCAGGGCCAGACCGACGCCGCCGTGGCGCGGCTGAAGCGCGAAGCCGCAGCGCTGGGCGCCAACGGCGTAGTGCTGATGGGCGTGGGCAGCAGCGGCTCGCCGGTGGGCATGTCCGTGGGCGCCGGCAGCTATGGCTCGCATGTGGGCGGCGGCCTCGGCATTGGCATTCCGACCACGCAGAAGCGCGCCGCAGGCGTGGCGATCTGGGTGCCGAACCCGGCGCCGCCGGCACGATTGCCGACCCAGGTGATCACGCCACAGCGGTGACGCAGCAGCGTCACCGCGGATAGCGCCGGGCCGTGCCCGGCGGCATTTCGCTTCCCCGCTGCGCTCGCCGGGCATGGCCCGGCGCTACCGTTACTTCTCCCGGTACTTCGGCACGAACACCGGGCCTCGGCATGGCATTCCGACCATGCGGTAGCGGGGGGGGGGGGGGGGGGGGCGGCGGGGGCGGACCCCCGCCCCCGCCCCGGCCGCGCGGCCGGGGCCCCCGGGGGCAAGGGGGCGGGGGGGAGGAGACCACGCGAGAAGGAGCTGGC
>NZ_JBRRET010000073.1:0-5666 GCF_056760435.1 Stenotrophomonas sp. STEN008
CGGCCCACAACATGGTTTTGGGCGCGTGCACCCCGGGCCCCGCCAACACGCCCTTTCATGTCTACGCGTTATTGCGGCACCGGCCGGCGCACGGGGGCCGTTTTCGTTTACGGTAGCGCCGGGCCATGCCCGGCGAGCGCAGCGGCTGAACCGATCACGGATCCGGCATCTGCCCCAGGCTCAACTGCCAGGACACACCGAACCGGTCCTGCACCCAGCCGTAGCGATTGCTGAAATCGTAGTCGCCCACCGGCATCAGCCAGTGCCCGCCCTCGCCCAGCACGCGCGCCGCGCGCTCGAACTGTTCGGCGCCACCGCACTCGACGAACAGCGAGATCGACGGACTGAAGGTGAAGTCGTGCACATCCAGGCTGTCGAAGCACAGATAGTTGGTGCCGCCGAGCATGAAGGTCGCCTGCCGCACCTGGCCGGGCACTCCCGCCCCTGCGCCGTCGGGATGGCGTTGCAGGGCAAGCAGCCGGAAATCGGCGAACGCCTCGGCGTACAGGGCCAGGGCCGCCTCGGCCTGGCCGGTGAACATCAGGAACGGACGACTGCGCAGCATGGGGTGCTCCAGTTCAGCGGGCCGATGACGGCCCCGCGAACAGGATGGCACGCGGGATGTATGCCCGCTGTAGAGCCGAGCCCACGCTCGGCTGTACGGATCAGGCCTCGCGCATGCGGCGCGCGATGGCACTGCCGGCCGCGATCGTGGCGGTCAGGGCCACCATCGACAGGAACTGCAGGCGCGTATGCGCCTCGCTCAGCAGCAGGCCGAAGATCAGTGCCAGGATCGCCAGGGCGCAGCAGGTCAGCCACGGGAAACCGGCCATGCGGAACGGCAGGCGCGAGCCGAGGCGGTCCGCACGGCGGCGCAGCACCAGTTGAGAAAGCAGCGACAGCGTCCACACCAGCAGGCAGGTCGAGCCGACGATGTTCAGCAGCACCGGCAGCACCTTGTCCGGGAACAGCAGTTCCATCACCGTCGCGGCAAACCCGAACAGCACGCTGGCCAGAACGGCGATCACCGGCACCTGCCGCGGGTCGGTCCAGCCCAGCACGGCCGGTGCCTCGCGGCGCTGCGCCAGCGAATACATCATCCGCGACGCGCCGTAGAGGTTGGCGTTGAGGGCCGACAGCAGGGCGATCACTGCGATCAGCGTGATGGCCGTGCCCGCCCCCGGAATGCGGGCCGCATCCAGCACCGCGGCGAACGGCGACTTCAGCGCTTCGCTGGTCCACGGCACCACGGCGATGATCACGCTCAGCGAGCCGATGTAGAACACCAGGATGCGCCAGGCCACGGTGCGGATGGCGCGGGCGATGCTGCGCTCGGGATCCTCGGTCTCGGCCGCGGCAACGGCCACGATCTCGGTGCCGCCGAAGGCGAACACCACCACCAGCAGGGCTGCGCCGATACCGGCCAGGCCCTGCGGTGCAAAACCGCCGTGTGCGGTGAAGTTGCTCAGTCCCGGAGAGGTCACCTGCGGTAGCCAGCCCATCAGCAGCGCGAAACCGATGGCGATGAACGCCAGGATCGCCACCACCTTGAGAATGGCGAACCAGAACTCGAACTCACCGAAATTCCTGACCCCCAGCAGGTTGATCGCGGTGAAGAACAGCATGAACGCCAGGGCGGCCATCGGCACCGGAATGGCAGGCCAGACCGTGGCCAGCAGGCCCGCCGCTCCCACGGCCTCGGCGGCGATCACGATCACCAGCTGTACCCACCAGAGCCAGCCGACAGTCGCCCCTGCCGTGGCGCCCATGGCGTCGGCGGCATAGACCGAGAACGCGCCGCTGGTCGGCTTGGCCGCCGCCATTTCGCCCAGTGCGTTCATCACGATGATCACCAGTGCGCCGGCCACCAGGTACGACACCAGCACCGCCGGGCCGGCCGCCTGTACGCCCACACCGGAGCCCAGGAACAGGCCCGCGCCGATGGCGCTGCCCAACCCCATCATGATCAGCTGGCGTGGCTTGAGCGAATGGCCCAGGCGGGAGGGCGAGGCAGGCGTAACGGGGCTGGCGGGCATCGGCAGGAGTGGGCGGCGGCTACAGGGGCGTCACCTTACCCTGTCCCGCGCCTGTGGGGATAGGCACAGTGCAGCAGGCCGCTCAGGCCAGCGCCGGCTCGCCGATGCGGGCGCGGTAGGCGCGCGGCGAGAAACCGGTTTCGGCCTTGAACTTGCGGGTGAACGCGCTCTGGTCACTGAACCCGCAGGCCTGGCCGATGCAGGCGATGCTGTCGTCGCCATGCAGCAGATGCATGGCCATCTGGATCCGCAGCCGCGTCAGCACCTGCTGCGGGGTCATCTGGAACACCTTGCGGAAGCTGCGCTCCAGCTTGGACAGCGAGAACCCGGTGATGTCCAGCAATGTCTGCATGCGCACGTTCTCGGCGTAATGCGCGTTGAGATGGGCCAGGGCCAGCCGCAGCTGCTCGTACTGGGTTCCCAGGCTGTCCTTCTGGCCCAGGTCGCGCGAGATGCCGATCAGGCCCTCGATGCTGCCGTCGACCACCAGCGGCCGCTTGCAGGTCAGGCACCAGCCCGGCTCGCGGTTGGCGAACAGGTGCAGCTCCATCAGGTTCTCGATCACCTCGCCGGACAGCACGCGTGCGTCCTGGTCGACATAGTCCGCACTGAGGCCGGTCGGGTAGATCTCGGCCGCGGTACGCCCGATCACGTCCTTGCGCGCGCGCAGGCCCAGCCGCCGCAGCATGGTCTGGTTGACGTGGGTGTAACGGCCCTGGCGGTCCTTGATGAAGAACAGCACGTCCGGGATGGCGTCGAACAGGGCTTCGATGTCGGCGGGCTCGACTCGCATGCGCCAAGCATAGCCGAGGCGCCCTTGTCCGCGCGATCACCTGCGCGGGACCGGGGCTTAACGTCTGGCGCGCGAGGGTAGAGGTTGACTTCCCCGCTACAGGACCTGGACCCATGGCCGCCAGCAAGCCCACCGGCAAGCGCGCACCCGCCCCCGCCCCCTCCCCCGACCACCGCCGCGGCGACGGCGACGAACTGCACCTGCATGCCGGCGGCACGCACCCCCCGATGACCACGGCCCAGGGCATCCCCATCGCCGACAACCAGAACTCGCTGCGCCAGGGCCCACGGGGCCCCACCCTGCTGGAGGACTTCATCCTCCGCGAGAAGATCACCCACTTCGACCATGAGCGCATCCCGGAGCGCATCGTGCATGCCCGCGGCAGCGCCGCCCACGGCTATTTCGAACTCACCCACTCGCTGGCCAAGTACACCCGTGCACGCATCCTTGGCGAAGTCGGAAAGAAGACTCCGGTGTTCACCCGCTTTTCCACCGTGGCCGGCGGTGCCGGGTCGGTCGACACCCCCCGCGACGTGCGGGGTTTCGCGGTGAAGTTCTACACCCCTGAAGGCAACTGGGACCTGGTGGGCAACAACATCCCGGTGTTCTTCATCCAGGACGCAATGAAGTTTCCCGACCTGGTGCATGCGGTGAAGATGGAACCGGACCGCGCGTTCCCGCAGGCAGCGAGCGCGCACGACACGTTCTGGGACTTCATTTCGTTGATGCCCGAATCGATGCACATGATCATGTGGGCGATGAGCGACCGCGCCATTCCACGCTCGCTGCGCATGATCGAAGGCTTCGGCGTGCACAGCTTCCGCCTGTTGAACGAGGCCGGCGACTCCACCTTCGTCAAATTCCACTGGCGGCCGAAGCTGGGCATCCAGTCCACGGTGTGGGACGAGGCGTTGAAGCTGCAGGCCGCGGACAACGATTTCCATCGGCGCGACCTGTTCGAGGCGATCGAGCGTGGCGACTTCCCCGAATGGGAACTGGCGGTGCAGCTGTTCACGGAAGAGGAGGCTGACGCATTTCCGTTCGATCACCTGGATCCGACCAAGATCATTCCCGAATCGCTGGTACCGCTGAAGGTGATCGGGCGTATGGTGCTGGACCGCTGGCCGGACAACTTCTTCGCCGAAACCGAGCAGGTGGCCTTCTGCCCGGCCAACGTGCCGCCCGGCATCGACTTCAGCAACGACCCGCTGCTGCAGGGCCGGCTGTTCTCCTACCTGGATACCCAGCTGATCCGCCTGGGCGGACCCAACTTCCACCAGATCCCGGTGAATGCGCCGAAGTGCCCGTTTGCCAACCACCAGCGCGATGGGCATATGCAGATGCAGGTGCCCAAGGGCCGCGTGGCCTACGACCCCAGTTCGCTGGAGGACGACAGCCCGCGCGAGACACCGGCCGGATTCCGCAGCCATGCCAGCGCGGATGACGGCCGCAAGGGGCGCACGCGTGCCGAGAGCTTCGCCGACCATTACAGCCAGGCACGGATGTTCTTCCGCAGCCTGGAAGCACCCGAGCAGGCACATCTGGCCTCGGCACTGGTATTCGAGCTGTCCAAGGTGGAAACGCTGAAGGTGCGGGTTCGTACCGTCAGCCACCTGCGCAACATCGACGAAACCCTCGCGCAGCGGGTGGCGGAAGGACTGGCGCTGCCCGCCCTGCCCGACCCGGCGCCCACTGCTACGCCGGCACAGGACATGCCCCCCGCACCGGAAGTCCGCGTGATCGGTCGCAACAAACCCACCCTGCAAGGGCGCTGCATCGGCATCCTGTTTGATGAAGGCTCCGATGCCGGTGTCATCAGCAGCCTGCGCAAGGCCGCAGAGAAGGCCGGCGCCGCGGTGAAGCTGGTGGCTCCCAAGGTGGGCGGCGCCACCCTGAGCAACGGCAAGCTGCAAGCGGCCGACGGGCAACTGGCGGGGACTCCATCGGCGGTGTTCGATGCGGTCGCGATCGTGCTCAGCGAGGAGGCCGGCAAGCGGCTGTCCAGCGACAGTGCGGGGCTGGAATTTGCCAGCACCGCGTGGGCACACCTGAAGGCAATCGGCAGCGATGAAGGAGGCCGGGTGCTGCTCAAGGCGGCGCGCGTGGGCAAGGATGCAGGCATCGTCGACGCGGGCGATGCCGGCGCTTTCCTCGCCGTCGCCGCCACCCGCCAGTGGGCCCGCGAACCGAAGCTGCGGCAACTGGCCTGACGGCCTCACCCCCATCGCCTGCAAGGAGACGTGTCATGCCCCGTGGAGACAAATCCGCCTATACCGACAAGCAAAAGCGCCAGGCCGAACACATCGAGGAAAGCGAGCGCGAGCGTGGTGCCAGTGAGAGCACCGCCGAGCGCATCGCGTGGGCCACCGTGAACAAGCAGGATGGCGGAGGCAAGCGCAGTGGCAGTGCCCGCAAGGGCGCCAAGAAGACTGCGAAGAAGGCGGCGAAGAAGACTGTGAAGAAGGCGGCGAAGAAAGCACCGGCAAAGAAGGCCGCAACGAAGAGCACTGCGGGAAAAGCACCGGCGAAGAAGGCCGCAAAGAAGACTGCCGCGAAGAAAGCGCCCGCGAAGAAGTCCACCGCCAGCACGCGCAGTGCGGCCGCGAAGAAGGCAGCGGCAACCCGGGCGGCAAAGAAGGCGGCACGCTCGACCGCCGCGAAGAAGGCCGCGGGGACCCGCGCAGGCGGTTGAGATGCACCCGGCAGCGCAGCGGGCACACGATGCCTGCGGCCCTGCACGGTGACGTGGGGGCCCCCCCGCCGCCCGACCGCCCCCCGCCCCCCCCGCCGCCGCGACAGCCCGCCCCCCCCCGCGGGGGGCGGGGGGCCCCCGCCCC
>NZ_JBRRET010000074.1:0-4908 GCF_056760435.1 Stenotrophomonas sp. STEN008
CCACCAGCGCCATCCCCGCCCCCACCCCCGAATATTCCCCCGCCCAGCCGAGCACCCCCCCCGCCTACTGAGCCCCCCCCGCCGGGCCATCCCCGGCGGCAGTGCACGCCCATCGGTAGCGCCGGGCCATGCCCGGCGGCCGATCCTGAAGAATTCAGGGGCTGTCTCATCCAATGAGACAGCCCCTGCGTAGCGTGCCGTCATGGACACCCTCCGCAAGCTGGCCATTCTTGCCGACGCCGCCAAATACGACGCCTCCTGTGCTTCCAGCGGGTCCGGCAAGCGCGACTCCCGGACCAGCGGTGGCATCGGCAGCACCGAGGGCATGGGCATCTGCCACAGCTACACGCCGGACGGCCGCTGCGTGTCCCTGCTGAAGATCCTGCTCACCAACTTCTGCGTCTACGACTGTGCGTACTGCATCAACCGCGTCTCCAGCAACGTGCCACGCGCGCGTTTCAGTGTGGATGAGGTGGTCGCGCTGACCCTGGACTTCTACAAGCGCAACTACATCGAGGGCCTGTTCCTTTCCAGCGGAATCATCCGCAATGCGGATTACACGATGGAGCGCCTGGTGGAAGTCGCCCGCCGGCTGCGCGAGGAACATCGCTTCGCCGGCTACATCCACCTCAAGACCATTCCCGAAGCATCGCCGGAACTGCTGGCAGCGGCCGGCCGGCACGCCGACCGTCTTTCGATCAATGTCGAACTGCCCACCGAGGCCGGACTGACGAAACTGGCTCCGGAGAAGACCGTCGGCTCGATCCGCGGCGCCATGGGCGAGCTGCGCTGGCGCATCGAGGAAGCCAAGGAGGCCGGCAAGGCATCGCGCGCGATCACCGCGGGCGCGCCGCGCCGGACGCGAGCGAAAGCCCCGCGCTTCGCACCGGCGGGGCAGAGCACGCAGATGATCGTCGGTGCCGATGGCGCCAGCGACAGGCAGATCCTCTGCAGTGCCGACAATCTGTACGGCAGCTACCGGATGCGCCGCGTCTACTACTCGGCGTTCAGCCCCATTCCCGACGCCAGTCTGCAGTTGCCGGTACAGCCGCCGCCACTGCAGCGCGAGCATCGGCTGTACCAGGCGGACTGGCTGCTGCGCTTCTATGGCTACGGCGTGGAAGAGATCACCGACACCGCGCAGGGGGGCATGCTGGATCTGGACATCGATCCGAAGATGGCCTGGGCGATCCGCCATCCCGAGCGCTTCCCCGTCGACCTCAACCGTGCGCCGAAGGAACTGCTGCTGCGGGTTCCCGGGCTCGGCGTTCGCAACGTGAAGCGCGTGTTGATGGCGCGCCGCCATGGCCGGCTGCGGGTGGCGGACATTGCGAGGCTGAAGGCACCGATGGGCAAGCTGCTGCCGTTCGTGCTGCTGGCTGACCACCAGCCACGCAAGGCGCTGGAGGATCCTGTGGCATTGCGCGCGCGCCTGGCCCCGCCGCCCCGCCAGGGATCGCTGTTCGATGCATCGCCGGCAGCCTGACGCCCAGCGCTGGTCGCTGCGGGTCGATCCCCCGTGGTCGCTCGATGCCTGGCGGGATGCAGCGCGCGAAGCGCTGCTGCGCGGGCTCTCGCCCGAGCAGCTGGACTGGCTGGAAAGCGGCGCCGGGTCGTTGCTGGACGCTCCAGCAGCGACCCAGGCCCCGCTGCTGGAAACGCCCCCCGTACCGCATGTGCCGAGTGCGTTTCTTGAGCTGGCCTCCACCTGCCTGTGCCATGCCGATGCGCAGCCGATGCCACTGCTGTACCGGCTGCTGTGGCGGATCGTGCACGGCGAGCGCGCGCTGCTCTCCAATCCAACCGACGCCGATGTGCTGCGCGCGATGACGATGGCGCAGGCGGTCCGCCGCGACACGCACAAGATGAAGGCGTTCGTGCGCTTCCGCGAGATCCCCGGCGAGCAGGATGCCTTCATCGCATGGTTCGAGCCGCAGCATCGGATCGTCGACCGGGTCGCGGCGTTCTTCGCACGCCGCTTCGCTGGCATGCGCTGGGCCATCCTCACCCCCTACCGGAGCGTGCACTGGGATGGCCAGGCGCTGTCCTTCGGCGCTGGCGGGCACCGCGAGCAGGCGCCGGCGGAGGACGCACGCGAGACGCTCTGGCAGACCTACTACGCAAGCATCTTCAATCCCGCACGCCTCAACACGCGGATGATGCAGCAGGAGATGCCTGCCCGGTACTGGCGGCACCTGCCCGAGGCGCAGCTGCTGCCCGGGCTGATCCGCGATGCTGGCGACCGCGTGCAGGCCATGCACGATCGTCCGGCGCAGCCACCCCAGCGGCGGATTCCATCGCGACAGGCGACATCCCCGCTCCCCTCACCCTCCAGTGATCTGGCTACCCTGCAGCGCCAGGCAGCGGGCTGCCGGCAGTGCCCCCTGTGGGAGTCCACCACCCAGGTGGTGTTCGGTGAAGGGCCTGGCGATGCACGGGTGATGCTGGTCGGCGAACAGCCGGGCGACACCGAGGACCTGTGCGGACGCCCCTTCGCGGGACCTGCCGGCGCGCTGCTGGACCGTGCCCTCTCCGAGCTGGGTATCGCCCGCTCCACGCTGTACCTGACCAACGCAGTGAAGCATTTCCACCACGAGAGGCGCGGCAAGGTGCGCCTGCACAAACGTCCGCAGGGCCGCCATGTGCAGGCCTGCCGTCCGTGGCTGCTCGGCGAGATCGAGCGGGTGCGGCCGGAGATCATCGTGTGCCTGGGCGCAACGGCGGCGTCGGCGGTGTTCGGCAGCCATTTCAGCCTGACGCGTGATCGCGCCCGTTGGCACACCCTGCCGGATGGCACCCGTGGCTCTGCCACGGTGCATCCCGCATGGGTGTTGCGGCAGGCCGACGAGGTCCGTCGAGAAGACGCCTACCGGCTGTTCCGCGATGACCTGCGGCAGTTGCTCATCGGGGATGCGGAATACACCGGGCGTCGCCCCGCGCTGCCACCAACCAGCGAGGGGTAGCGCCGGACCATGCCCGGCGATCGCAGCGGCAATCAGGCCGCGTCGACCTGGTTTTCGGGGCGCGCGCGCTCGAATGCGTCCAGCGCCTGGCAGGCGGCTTCGATGCGGCGCAGGGTCGGATACGGCGACAGATCCAGACCAAAGCGATGTGCGTTGTACACCTGCGGCAGCAGGCAGATGTCGGCCAGGCCGGGCCGGTCGCCATGGCAGAAGGTGCCGGTGTCGCTGCTCCCGGCCAGCAGGGTTTCCAGGGCCGCAAAGCCTTCGGCGATCCACTGCAGCGTCCACTGGGTGCGGACATCGGCGGACAGGTGCAGGCCGCGTTCCAGATGCTGCATCACCCGCAGGTTGTTCAGCGGATGGATGTCGCAGGCCACCAGCTGCGCGAGCGCACGGACGCGGGCGCGGCCGGCCGCATCGGCCGGCAGCAGCGGCATCTGCGGAAAACGTTCGTCCAGATACTCCAGGATCGCCAGCGACTGGGTCAGCACCTGCCCGTCGTGCAGCAGGGTCGGCACCCGCTCCTGCGGATTGAGTACGCGATAGGCTTCGCCGTGCTGTTCACCACCGTCGCGCAGCAGATGAACCGGGCGCGCCTCCCAGCGCAGGCCCTTCAGCTCCAGGCCGATGCGCACGCGGTAGGCGGCGCTGGATCGCCAGTAGGTGTACAGCACGATGCCGTCGTCGACCGGGATCTCCATCGCCGCGTCCCTCCTCAGGGCCTGGCCGCCTGCTCGATGCGCTGCTCGATCGCACCGAAGATGCTGTTGCCGGCGGCGTCGAACATTTCAATCCGCACCACGTCGCCGAACGACATGAACGGTGTGCTCGGCTTGCCGTCGCGCAGGGTTTCCACGGTGCGCTGCTCGGCAAAGCACGACGCGCCCTTGCTGGTGTCCTCGTTGGCGATGGTGCCCGATCCCACGATGGTACCGGCGCCCAGCGGACGGGTCCTGGCCGCATGCGCGACCAGCTGGGCGAAGTTGAACTGCATGTCCACGCCTGCCTCTGGCGCACCGAACCACGCACCATTGATGTGGGTGACCAGCGGCAGGTGCACCTTGCTGTCCTGCCAGGCGTCACCCAGTTCGTCAGGGGTGACGAACACCGGCGACAGTGCCGAGCGCGGCTTGGACTGCAGGAAGCCGAAGCCCTTGGCCAGCTCGCCCGGAATCAGGTTGCGCAGCGAAACGTCGTTGACCAGACCCACCAGCTGGATGTGGCCGGCGGCCTGCTCCGGGGTGACCGCCATCGGCACGTCGTCGGTGATGACCACCAGTTCGGCCTCCAGATCGATGCCGTACTCCTCGCTGACCACCTTCACCGCGTCGCGCGGGCCGTAGAAACCGGCACTGGTGGCCTGGTACATCAGCGGGTCGGTGTAGAAGCTTTCCGGAACCTCGGCCCCGCGGGCGCGGCGGACGCGCTCGACGTGCGGCAGGTAGGCGCTGCCATCGACGAATTCATAGGCGCGCGGCAGGGGCGCCGCCAGCGTCTGCGGGTCCAGGTCGAACACGCCATCGGCGTCACCGGCGTTCAGTGATTCGTAGAGCGCGTTCAGGCGCGGTGCGACACGGCTCCAGTCCTCCAGGGCCTGCTGCAGGGTGGCCGCGATGCCGGTGGCGCGGACGCCGTGGCGCAGATCACGCGAGACGACGATCAGGGTGCCGTCGCGGCCGCCTTCCTTCAAAGAACCAAGCTTCATGGGTGGGTGTCCGGAGTCATGGGCAAACAAGTTTCAAGTGTAATCAAATATGGGGCGGCGCCAAGCTGCAGCGCCGCATCGCTCCACCCTACCGTAGCGGGGTCAGGCAGGGCTGCGCCCTGCACCTGCTTCAAGCCAGGGCAACGTCAATGGCAACAGCCGGCTCTGGGTTGTCTGCGGATTTGGCGGGGCGGTGTGGGCGGGCAGGACACGCCGTAAACCCATCCCGGGGGGCTCGAT
>NZ_JBRRET010000075.1:0-4558 GCF_056760435.1 Stenotrophomonas sp. STEN008
CCTGGGGCGGCCGCCCCCCGCCGTCGCCCCCCGCGGTCCCCCCCCGCCCCCCCCCGGGGCCGGTGTGTGGTGGCGCCCTGCCTCCGCGCCCCCCGGGAATGGCCCGGCGCTACCCCATGACCCGCACGAGCGGTAGCGCCAGGCCATGCCCGGCGGCGCAACGATGGGCAGAGGAATGCGGTAGCACCGGGCCATGCCCGGCGAGCGCAGCGATGGGCCGAGGAATACGGTAGCGCCGGGCCATGCCCGGCGAGCGCAGCGGCAGCATAGGCACATGTGCCATCAGTCCTGCCCGCATCCGCCGCAGAATGCAAAGCCGTCACACCCTTCACAGGGCAGGGCAGGAGTAGGCTTGGAACTTTCCCGCCGGAAGGGGTTGTCCATGCGTGTGCGTGCCGTTGCAATAGCCATCGCCCTTTGCCTGTCCAGCAGCGTGCTGGCTGCCGATACTCCGCCGATGACCCCGGACATCAGCGGCAAGCCTTTCGTTGCCCCGGATGTGGGGCGCGACTACGACAAGCGCGTGGTGATGATGCCGATGCGTGATGGCACCAGGCTGTATACGGTGATCGTGGTACCCAAGGGCGCCCGTAACGCGCCGATCCTGCTGACCCGCACCCCCTACGATGCTGCCGGCCGCGCCAACCGCAGTGACTCGCCGCGCATGCGCGACCTGCTGCCACAGGGCGACGAGGTGTTCGTCGACAGCGGTTACATCCGCGTATTCCAGGACATCCGTGGCAAGTACGGCTCCGAAGGCGATTACGTGATGACCCGGCCGTTGCGCGGGCCGTTGAACAACACCAAGGTGGATCACTCCACCGACGCCTGGGACACCATCGACTGGCTGGTGAAGCACGTGCCCGAGAGCAACGGCAAGGTCGGCATGCTGGGCTCGTCCTATGAAGGTTTCACCGTGGTGATGGCGTTGACCGATCCGCATCCGGCGTTGAAGGTGGCGGCACCACAGAGCCCGATGGTCGATGGCTGGATGGGCGACGACTGGCTCAACTACGGTGCCTTCCGCCAGGTCAACTTCAACTACTTCGCGATGCAGACCGAGAAGCGCGGCAAGGGCACGCCGCTGCCGAGCCTGGGCTATGACGACTACAGCACTTTCCTGCGCATCGGCTCGGCTGGCGACTACGCCCGTTTCACCGGCGTGGACCAGCTGACCTGGTGGAAGAAGCTGGTCGAGCACCCGGCGTATGACGCCTTCTGGCAGGGCCAGGCGCTGGATGCGGTGATGGCCAAGACGCCGTTGAAGGTGCCGACCCTGTGGTTGCAGGGCCTGTGGGACCAGGAGGACATGTGGGGTGCCAACCACGCCTACCAGGCGATGGAAGGGCGCGACAGCGGCAACGACCGCAACTATCTGGTGATGGGGCCATGGCGGCACAGCCAGGTGAACTACAGCGCCAGCGAACTGGGCGCGCTGAAGTTCGACGGCGATACCGCGCTGCAGTTCCGCCGCGATGTGCTCAAGCCGTTCTTCGACCAGTACCTGGTGGACGGCGCGCCGAAGGCGGACACACCGCCGGTGCTGATCTACAACACCGGTGAAAACCACTGGGATCGCCTGAAGGGCTGGCCGCGCAGCTGCGATCAGGGGTGCGCCGCCAGCAGCAAACCGCTTTATCTGCGTGCCGGCGGCAAGCTGGCGTTCCAGGCGCCGGCGGCGGGCGAGGGCGACTTCGAGGAATACGTGTCCGACCCGGCCAAGCCGGTGCCGTTCGTACCGCGCCCGGTGCGCTTCGGTGACCGCGACATGTGGACGACCTGGCTGGTCAAGGATCAGCGCTTCGTCGATGGCCGACCTGACGTGCTGACCTTCATCACCGAACCGCTGGCCGCGCCACTGCGCATCGGCGGCGCGCCGGTAGTGCACCTGCAGGCGTCCACCAGCGGCACCGACAGCGACTGGGTGGTGAAGCTGATCGATGTGTATCCGGACCAGGAGGCCTCGGCGCCGGAGATGGGCGGCTATGAGCTGCCGGTGTCACTGGCGATCTTCCGTGGCCGCTACCGCGAAAGCTTCAGCGATCCGAAACCGCTGGCGGCGAACCAGGTGCTGCCCTACCGCTTCGACCTGCCCAACGCCAACCACACCTTCCAGAAGGGGCACCGGGTCATGGTGCAGGTGCAGTCGAGCCTGTTCCCGCTGTATGACCGCAACCCGCAGACCTATGTGCCGAACATCTACCTGGCCAAGCCGGGCGACTACCAGAAGGCCACGCAGCGGGTCTGGCACAGCGCGGCGCAGGCCAGCTACATCGATCTGCCGGTGTACTGAAACGGGGCGGGCAACGCCGGGCGTGGCCCGGCGCCACCTTCCATGGGCAACGTCGGGCCATGCCCGGTCGCGGTGGACCGGGCTTGCACCTGTCGTCAGGCATCCAGTGCCGGGTAGTCGATGTAGCCGTGTTCGCCACCGCCATACAACGTGGCCGGGTCGAGCTCGGCCAACGGCGCACCGCTGCGCAGTCGCGCGACCAGATCCGGGTTGGCGATGAAGGGCCGACCAAACGCGATCATGTCGGCATAGCCGCTGGCAAGGGCCTGCCCGGCACGCTCAGCGTCGTATCCGTTGTTGGCGATCCAGGCGCCACGGAAGCGTGCGCGCAGCGCAGGGTAGTCGAATGGGATGTTGTCCCGATCGCCACCGGTTGCACCTTCGATGACATGGATGAAGGCCAGTCCGTCGATCGTGTCCAGGCGCTCCACTGCACGGTTGAACAGCGGTTGCGGGTTGCTGTCATGGGCATCATTGACCGGGGTGACCGGTGACAGGCGCACGCCGGTGCGGCCGGCGCCGATTGCTTCGGCGACCGCGCTGACCACCTCGAACAGCAGCCGCGTACGGTTCTCGATGCTTCCACCGTAGGCATCGTCCCGGTGGTTGCTGCCATCGCGCAGGAACTGGTCGATCAGGTAGCCGTTGGCTGCATGTACCTCGACGCCATCGAAGCCTGCGGCAATGGCATTGCGCGCGGCGATGCGGTAATCCTCGATGAGTTGCGGGATCTCCTCCAGCGCCAATGCGCGCGGCGCGGAGACATCCTCGAATCCATTGGCGGTGAAGGTCTTGCCGTTGGCGCGGAGGGCGCTGGGTGCCACCGGCACTTCGCCTTCCGGCAGCAGGCTGGTGTGGGAGATGCGACCCACATGCCACAGCTGCAGCACGATGCGGCCACCTTCGGCGTGTACCGCGTCGGTGATGGATTTCCACGCAGCGACCTGCTCGGCGCTGTAGATACCCGGCGTATCAAGGTAGCCCTGGCCCAGAGGGCTGATCTGGGTGGCTTCTGCAATGATCAGGCCGGCACTGGCACGTTGGCGGTAATAGGTGATCGCCAGCGGAGAAGGGACGCGGTCGGGCAGGGCGCGGTTGCGCGTCAGCGGTGCCATGGCGATGCGGTTCGCGGCAGCGATGTCACCCAGGTGAGTGGGCGTGAACAGCAGGGCGTCAGCGGGATTCATTGGAGTTTCCACAGCAGGGGAGGGTGAGGTCGAGCATACGGTCGAACGCGTTGCAGCGATGGGAAGGTTCGTTGCAGCGCCTGGAAGTGGCGCGGCCGTAACACGGCGGGGCGTACCGTGGGTCGCGGGTGGACGCGTGTCCACATCGATTCCCGATAGATGGAGAACACAGATGATCGACTATCAGCTCGGCGGCAAGACGGCGATCGTGACCGGTGGCGTTTCCGGCATCGGCCTGGCCGTGGCCGAACTGCTGGCAGCGTCCGGTGCTGCGGTGTCAGTGTGGGACCTGAAGCAGGACGCGGTGGACGCCACCGTGGAAGCGCTGGCCCGGCGTGGCAGCCGCGCCATCGGCATCGCCCTGGACGTCACGGATGAGGCTGCCGTGGAGGCGGCGGTGCAGCGCACAGTGAAGGAGCTGGGCGGCGTGCACGTCGCGGTCAACAACGCCGGCATCAGCGGTCCGGCGGCGAGCAGCGGCGACTATCCCGTCGATGGCTGGAAGCGGGTGGTCGATGTGAATCTGACCAGTGTATTCCTGTGCCAGCGTGCGCAGATCCAGGCCATGCGCGCGGCCGGGAAGGGCGGGAGCATCATCAACATGGCCTCGATCCTGGGCCAGGTGGGCTATGCCGGTTCGACCGCGTACGTGGCGGCCAAGCATGGTGTGGTCGGCCTGACGCAGACCGCGGCGTGGGAGCACGCCGCCGATGGCATCCGTGTCAACGCGGTGGGGCCGGGCTTCATCGCCACGCCGCTGCTGGAGAAGATGGATCCGAAGGTGCGCGCCACGCTGGAAGACCGCCACGCCTTGAAGCGCCTGGGCAAGGCCGAGGAAGTGGCGGCGCTGGTGGCCTGGCTGGCCAGCGACGATGCCTCGTTCGCGACCGGCACCTATTACGCGATCGATGGCGGTTATCTGGCGCAGTGATGCGGTGACCGCAGGGACGGTGGTGCCCGGCAAGGCCCCGCGCAAACCGCAGTAAGGGCCCAGGTTCGACCATAACCACCAAACCACCCCGGACGCGCAAACCAACCCGAAACAACCGGACACGTCCAATGAACAAAAACACGATAT
>NZ_JBRRET010000076.1:0-3433 GCF_056760435.1 Stenotrophomonas sp. STEN008
TTTTGGGTATAAACCCTGGCGATGACCTACTCTCGCATGGCTTGAGCCACACTACCATCGGCGCAGCTGCGTTTCACTTCCGAGTTCGGGATGGGATCGGGTGGTTCCACAGCGCTAATTTCACCAGGGAGGCTTTTGGAGAGTCGCACTCGTCCCGAGGGACAAGGCGCCAGCCTCGCATAGTTCTTGTGACGTAGCGTGCACTTGGATGCTCTTACGACGCTGTCGTAAAGCCAAGGCAACTTGAGGTTATATGGTCAAGCCGCACGGATCATTAGTATCAGTTAGCTCAATACATTGCTGTACTTACACACCTGACCTATCAACCACGTAGTCTACATGGTTCCTTCAGGGGGCTTGTGCCCCGGGAGATCTCATCTTGAGGCGCGCTTCCCGCTTAGATGCTTTCAGCGGTTATCGCTTCCGAACATAGCTACCCGGCAATGCCACTGGCGTGACAACCGGAACACCAGAGGTTCGTCCACTCCGGTCCTCTCGTACTAGGAGCAGCCCCTCTCAAATCTCCAACGCCCATGGCAGATAGGGACCGAACTGTCTCACGACGTTCTGAACCCAGCTCGCGTACCACTTTAAATGGCGAACAGCCATACCCTTGGGACCGACTACAGCCCCAGGATGTGATGAGCCGACATCGAGGTGCCAAACACCGCCGTCGATATGAACTCTTGGGCGGTATCAGCCTGTTATCCCCGGAGTACCTTTTATCCGTTGAGCGATGGCCCTTCCATACAGAACCACCGGATCACTAAGTCCTAGTTTCCTACCTGCTTGATCCGTCGATCTTGCAGTCAAGCACGCTTATGCCTTTGCACACAGTGCGCGATGTCCGACCGCGCTGAGCGTACCTTCGAGCTCCTCCGTTACTCTTTAGGAGGAGACCGCCCCAGTCAAACTACCCACCATACACGGTCCCCGACCCAGATAATGGGCCCAGGTTAGAACGTCAAGCACGACAGGGTGGTATTTCAAGGATGGCTCCACCACAGCTAGCGCCATGGTTTCATAGCCTCCCACCTATCCTACACAGACGAACTCAACGTTCAGTGTAAAGCTATAGTAAAGGTTCACGGGGTCTTTCCGTCTTGCCACGGGAACGCTGCATCTTCACAGCGATTTCAATTTCACTGAGTCTCGGGTGGAGACAGCGCCGCTGTCGTTACGCCATTCGTGCAGGTCGGAACTTACCCGACAAGGAATTTCGCTACCTTAGGACCGTTATAGTTACGGCCGCCGTTTACTGGGGCTTCGATCAAGAGCTTCGCCTTGCGGCTGACCCCATCAATTAACCTTCCAGCACCGGGCAGGCGTCACACCCTATACGTCCACTTTCGTGTTTGCAGAGTGCTGTGTTTTTGATAAACAGTCGCAGCGGCCTGGTTACTGCGACCCTCTTCAGCTATAGCTCGCACGAGCCACCAAAAAGGGTGCACCTTCTCCCGAAGTTACGGTGCCATGTTGCCTAGTTCCTTCACCCGAGTTCTCTCAAGCGCCTGAGAATTCTCATCCTACCCACCTGTGTCGGTTTACGGTACGGTCTGCGTAAGCTGAAGCTTAGGAGCTTTTCCTGGAAGCGTGGTATCAGTGACTTCGCCTTAAAGGCTCGTCTCGGTGCTCGGTCTTAAAGGATCCCGGATTTGCCAAAGATCCAAACCTACCGCCTTTCCCCGGGACAACCAACGCCCGGTACACCTAACCTTCTCCGTCCCTCCATCGCACTTACGCGAGGTGCAGGAATATTAACCTGCTTCCCATCGACTACGACTTTCGTCCTCGCCTTAGGGGCCGACTCACCCTGCGCCGATTAACGTTGCGCAAGGAAACCTTGGGCTTTCGGCGTGCGGGTTTTTCACCCGCATTATCGTTACTCATGTCAGCATTCGCACTTCCGATACCTCCAGCGGACTTCTCAATCCACCTTCGCAGGCTTACGGAACGCTCCTCTACCGCGCATAACAAAGTTATGCACCCCAAGCTTCGGTTCAGTGCTTAGCCCCGTTAAATCTTCCCCGCAGACCGACTCGACCAGTGAGCTATTACGCTTTCTTTAAAGGGTGGCTGCTTCTAAGCCAACCTCCTGGCTGTCTGTGCCTTTCCACATGGTTTTCCACTTAGCACTGAATTTGGGACCTTAGCTGTGGGTCTGGGTTGTTTCCCTTTTCACGACGGACGTTAGCACCCGCCGTGTGTCTCCCATACAGTCCGTCTCGGTATTCGGAGTTTGCAATGGTTTGGTAAGTCGCGATGACCCCCTAGCCATAACAGTGCTCTACCCCCGAGAGGATACATATGAGGCGCTACCTAAATAGCTTTCGAGGAGAACCAGCTATCTCCGGGTTCGATTAGCTTTTCACTCCTAATCACACCTCATCCCCTACCTTTGCAACGGGAGTGGGTTCGGGCCTCCAGTGCGTGTTACCGCACCTTCACCCTGGGCATGACTAGATCACCCGGTTTCGGGTCTACTGCCCGCGACTATGCGCCCTTATCAGACTCGGTTTCCCTTCGCCTCCCCTATACGGTTAAGCTTGCCACGAACAGTAAGTCGCTGACCCATTATACAAAAGGTACGCAGTCACTCCTTGCGGAGCTCCTACTGCTTGTACGCACACGGTTTCAGGTTCTATTTCACTCCCCTCTCCGGGGTTCTTTTCGCCTTTCCCTCACGGTACTGGTTCACTATCGGTCGGTCAGTAGTATTTAGCCTTGGAGGATGGTCCCCCCATGTTCAGACAGGGTTTCACGTGCCCCGCCCTACTCGTCTTCACTGGAATGGCCCTTTCAGATACAGGGCTGTCACCTTCTATGGCCACTCTTTCCAGAGTGTTTTCCTAGAACCAATCCAGCTTAAGGGCTAGTCCGCGTTCGCTCGTCGCTACTGACGGAATCTCGGTTGATTTCTTTTCCTCTGGTTACTTAGATATTTCAGTTCACCAGGTTCGCTTCCAGCAGCTATGTATTCACTGCAGGATACCCGCAAGCGGGTGGGTTTCCCCATTCGGACATTACCGGATCAAAGCTTGTTGCCAGCTCCCCGATACTTTTCGCAGGCTGCCACGTCCTTCATCGCCTCTGACCGCCAAGGCATCCACCGTGTGCGCTTATTCGCTTGACCATATAACCGCAAGTTGCCTTGGGTCATATCTGATCCAGGGGTACAAAGCCTGGATACGAATATAACGACTCAATCAATAAAGAGACTTTCGTCTCTCGCCTTAGCCTCACGACACGTCTGATAGAACATCTCAAACGCTCGCTACGTCACAAGTTTTAAAAGAACACGTACCGGCCACAGTGCCGATGCGTATAAAGATCGAATGTATGCGTCATTCAGAGAATGGTGGGTCTGGGAGGACTCGAACCACCGACCTCACCCTTATCAGGGGTGCGCTCTAACCACCTGAGCTACAGACCC
>NZ_JBRRET010000077.1:0-3410 GCF_056760435.1 Stenotrophomonas sp. STEN008
CTCCCCCGCGGGGGGGGGTGGTGGTGTTGTTTTGCGCCCCCCCCCGCCCGGGGCGCGGGGGCCGCGGGGGCGTCGGGGTGGGTCGGGGCGCGCGGGCCCCCCCCCCCCCCGCGGCCGCATTCAGTACGCGAATTCCCGGAACACCGGATCCACGTTGCCGTGCCAGCGACCATGGAACAGCGCCAGCTTGCGCTCTGCCGGTGTCAGGCCGGATTCGACGATCTCCTGCAGCACATCCAGGAACTTGCTCTCGTCCTGGCCATCGGCATTGCGCGCGGCGCGGCGCTTCAGGCCCTCAACGGAAATCTTCACCGCCTCGCGCGCCAGATCGCGCACGGTGCCATCGCGGAACGGCAGGTTCATCGCATGCTTCGGCACGCCGTCGCGCAGGATATGGCGCTCGGCCAGGGTGAAGTCACGCACCAGATCCCAGGCCGCATCCAGCGCGGTGTCGTCGTACAGCAGGCCGACCCAGAACGCCGGCAGGGCGCACAGGCGGCTCCACGGACCGCCATCGGCGCCCCGCATTTCCAGATACTTTTTCAGGCGCACTTCCGGGAACGCCGTGGTCGTGTGGTCCGACCAGTCGCGCAGGGTCGGCAACTCGCCCGGCAGCACCGGCAGCCGGCCCTGCATGAAATCGCGGAAGCTCTGCCCGCTGGCATCGTGGTAGATGCCATCGCGGTAGGAGAAGTACATCGGCACGTCCAGCAGGTAATCGACGTAACGCTCATAGCCGAAGCCATCCTCGAACACGAAGTCGAGCATGCCGGTGCGATCGGCGTCGGTGTCGGTCCAGATGTGCGATCGATAGCTCAGGTAGCCGTTCGGCTTGCCTTCGGTGAACGGCGAGTCGGCGAACAGCGCGGTGGCGATCGGCTGCAGTGCCAGCGAAACGCGGAACTTTTTCACCATGTCCGCTTCGCTGGCGTAGTCCAGGTTGACCTGCACCGTGCAGGTACGGGTCATCATGTCCAGGCCGAGCGAACCGACCTTGGGCATGTACGCGCGCATGATCCTGTAGCGGCCCTTCGGCATCCACGGCATCTCATCGCGCGCCCACTTCGGCTGGAAGCCCATGCCCAGGAAGCCCAGCTGGAGCTCGCCGGCCACCTGCGCCACTTCGTTCAGATGGGTACCGGTCTCCACGCAGGTCTGATGGATGGTCTCCAGCGCCGCGCCGGACAGTTCCAGCTGGCCGGCCGGTTCCAGCGTCACCGACGCGCCATCGCGCAGCAGGGCGATGGTGTTGCCGTTTTCCTGCACGGGTTCCCAGCCGAAACGGACCAGGCCGTTGAGCAGGGCCTCGATGCCACGCTCGCCTTCAAAGGCCGGCGGTCGCAGGTCGTCCAGGCGGAAGCCGAACTTCTCGTGCTCGGTGCCGATGCGCCACTGCGCGCGGGGCTTTTCGCCGGAGGCGATCACCTCCACCAGCTGCGAGCGGTCGGTAATGGGCGTATCGGCGACGTGGCTGGGGCTCGACAAGGGGAAGACTCGCTGTACGGTGACGGGGGATGTGGGGCTGGGAGCCTTCCATCGCAAGGGCGCACTATAGCGTGGCGCCCCGTCGCAGCATGCGACGGAGACGGGTTTCAGCATCCTACCGACGACCTCTTGACCCTCGTACACTGCAAGGCATGACCCGTCATTCGCGCCATCCGGAACGACACAGGGCCGACCGCGTCGGCTGGCTGCGCGCCGCCGTGCTCGGCGCCAACGACGGCATCGTTTCAGTGGCAGGGCTGGTGGTCGGCGTTGCCGCCAGTGGCGCATCGGCCAGCACCCTGCTGGCCACCGGCCTGGCGGGCACGGTCGCAGGGGCGATGTCGATGGCCGCCGGCGAGTACGTCTCGGTGCAGACCCAGGCCGACACCGAAGGCGCCGACCTGGCGATGGAGAAGCGCGAACTGCAGGACGATCCGCACAGCGAGCTGGAAGAGCTGGCCGCCATCTACCGCCATCGCGGCCTGGCCCCGGCGCTGGCGCGGCAGGTGGCCGAACAGCTCACGGCCCATGATGCCCTCGGTGCGCACGCTCGCGACGAACTGGGCATCACCGATACCCTGCGCGCCCGGCCGCTGCAGGCCGCACTGGCCTCGGCCGCAGCCTTCACCTGTGGGGCGGCCCTGCCGGTGCTGACCGCACTGCTGGCACCGGCCGACTCCGTGGCAGGGGTGACCACCGCCGGCACCCTGCTGGGCCTGTGCGTGACCGGCGCGATGGCGGCCCGCGCTGGAGGTGCGCCTGCCCTGCGCGGCGCCCTGCGCGTCATGTTCTGGGGCGCACTGGCAATGGCTGCAGCCGCCGGCGTCGGCCGGCTGCTGGGAGCCCACGTGACATGACCACGATGCTGCCCGCAGCAACGGCGCTGCTGGCCGAGATGTCTTCGCTGGCCGGTTGTGATCGCGCCGAGGGTTATGCCTGCATCACCGCACGGCGCGAGCATGGCGCCAGCTCGGTGGAGATCCCGCAACCGCAGTTCGCGATCCTGCTGGAAGGACGCAAGCAGGTACGTACCGCACACCAGACGCTGGAGTTCGCGCCCGGCGACATACTGCTGCTGACCCAGCGTTGCCGCATCGACGTGGTCAACCGTCCAGACCCGCGCAGCGGCCGTTACCTCAGCGCCATCGTGCCGCTGTGTGCGGAAGTGCTGGCCGCGGCGCGGACACTGTGGAACGAGGAACTGCCCAGCGCCGGTCCGTCGATGGCGCGGTTGTCGCTGGCCGAACATGGCGCCGTGCTGCGCCGCTGGCGGCAATCGCTGCAGGATGGCCATTACAGCGACGCCCGGCTGGCCCTGGCCTCGATGGTGCTGACCCTGTGCCGGCAAGGCCATGGCAACCTGTTGCTGCCCACTGCACCGACGCTGGGTGAGCAGATACGGGATCGCGTCGCCGCTGAACCTGCGCGCGACTGGCAATCGCGTGACCTGGAGGAGCAGTTCGCACTGAGCGGCGCCACCCTGCGTCGTCGGCTTGCGGCCGAGCGCACCAGCCTGCGCCAGCTGCTGACCGAGGCACGACTGGCCCACGCCATGCAGTTGCTGTACACCACCGACCTGCCGCTGAAGACCGTGGCCGCACGCGCGGGCTACCGTTCCGCGGCCAGTTTCAGCAAGCGCTTCGCCGAGCAGTACGGACTGGCTCCTACAGACATCTGAGGGGGTCAGGCAGGGCTGCGCCCTGCACGCGCAGAGGCAACGGCCGAAGCAACAGCAACAGCGGGCATTCCGTGGGAAAGCGAGGCACTCTGCGCCGCCTTCGACAGATTCCGGCGGCTGATCGAATGAAGTTCCGGGGGGGGGGGGCAATTTTTTGGGGGGAGAGCCAGGGGGCCCCAGCCCCGAAAGTGACGAACGGGAGTAAAAGAAGAAGAGGGGGGGGGGGGGGGGGGGGGGGGGGGGGGGG
>NZ_JBRRET010000078.1:0-3130 GCF_056760435.1 Stenotrophomonas sp. STEN008
GGGGGCCCCCCCCCTTGGGGGCCCGGGGGGGTTGGGCGGGCCCCGGGGGGGGGGGGGGGGGGCGGGCCCCGGGGGGGGCGGGGGGGGGGGGGGGCCCGGGCCCCCGCCCCGGCCCCCACCGATCCGCTACAGCAGCGGCACCAGCAGCAGCGCCACGATGTTGATGATCTTGATCAGCGGATTGATCGCCGGCCCGGCCGTGTCCTTGTACGGGTCGCCGACCGTGTCGCCGGTCACCGCGGCCTTGTGCGCTTCGCTGCCCTTGCCGCCGAAGTGGCCATCCTCGATGTACTTCTTGGCGTTGTCCCAGGCACCGCCGCCGGTCGTCATCGAAATCGCCACGAACAGGCCGGTGACGATCGTGCCGATCAGCAGGCCCCCCAGTGCGCGTGGGCCCAGCAGCAGGCCGACCACCACCGGCACCACCACCGGCAGCAGCGAGGGCAGGATCATCTCGCGGATCGCAGAACGGGTCAGCATGTCCACGGCCTTGTCGTACTGCGGCTTGCCGGTGCCCTGCATGATGCCGGGGATGTCGCGGAACTGCCGGCGCACTTCCTCCACCACCGCGCCTGCGGCCCGACCCACCGCCTCCATGGCCATCGCGCCGAACAGGTACGGAATCAGGCCGCCGATCAGCAGGCCGATGATCACCGTGTGGTCACTGAGGTCGAAGCGGAACTCCTGCCCGGGGTTCGCCGCCTGCAGGTTGTGTGTGTAGTCGGCGAACAGCACCAGCGCCGCCAGCGCCGCCGAGCCGATCGCATAGCCCTTGGTCACGGCCTTGGTGGTGTTGCCCACCGCGTCAAGCGGATCGGTGATGTCCCGGATCTCCGAGGGCAGTTCGGCCATCTCCGCGATGCCGCCCGCGTTGTCGGTGATCGGTCCGTAGGCGTCGAGGGCCACGATCATGCCGGCCATCGACAGCATGGCAGTAGCGGCGATGGCGATGCCGTACAGGCCGCCCAGCGCGTAGGCGCCCCAGATCGCGGCACAGACCGCCACCACCGGCAGCGCGGTGGACTTCATCGAGATGCCGAGGCCGGCGATGATGTTGGTGCCATGTCCGGTGGTCGACGCCTGGGCGACGTGCTGCACCGGCTTGTACTGGGTACCGGTGTAGTACTCGGTGATCCAGACGATCAGGCCGGTCAGGACCAGGCCGATGAGGGCGCAGCCATACAGCGCCAATGGACCGTGCACGTTGTCGGGCATCAGCCCCGTGGTGATCGGGTAGAAGGCGATCGCCGCCAGAACACCCGACACGATCACGCCCTTGTACAGGGCCCCCATGATCGAGCCACCGGGCTTCACCTTGACGAACAGCGCGCCGATGATCGATGCGATGATCGACACGCCTCCCAGCACCAGCGGATACAGCACGGCGTTGGCGCCGGCTTCGGCGAGCATCAGGCTGCCCAGCAGCATGGTTGCGATCACCGTGACCGCGTAGGTTTCGAACAGATCGGCGGCCATGCCGGCGCAGTCGCCGACGTTGTCGCCGACGTTGTCGGCGATCACCGCCGGGTTGCGCGGATCGTCTTCGGGAATGCCGGCTTCGACCTTGCCGACCAGGTCGGCGCCGACGTCGGCGCCCTTGGTGAAGATGCCGCCGCCCAGGCGCGCGAAGATCGAGATCAGGGAAGAGCCGAAGGCCAGGCCGACCAGCGCATGCAGCGCCTGGTCCATCTGCAGCCCGAGCCGCAGCAGCAGGGCGTAATAGCCGGCCACGCCCAGCAGGCCCAGGCCGACCACCAGCATGCCGGTGATCGCACCTCCACGGAACGCTACGTCCATCGCGGCGCTGATGCCGTTGCGTGCGGCTTCAGCGGTCCGCACGTTGGCGCGCACCGACACGTTCATGCCGATGTAGCCGGCAACGCCGGACAGCACCGCACCCACCGCGAAGCCGACAGCGGTGTACCAGCTCAGGAACACGCCTACGAGCACGAACAACACCGCGCCAGCGATGCCGATGGTCAGGTACTGGCGGTTCAGATAGGCGCGTGCGCCCTCCTGGATCGCGGTGGCGATCGCGACCATGCGCTCATTGCCGGTGGGTTGGCGCAGGATCCAGCGCGCCGAGACGATTCCGAACAGGATCGCGAGAATGGCGCAGCCCAGCGCCAATGACAGCCCGTGACGTTCCAGCATTAGACCCCTCCGCAGAATGGATGATGAGCATCCAGTGGCGATGAACTTCACCACGAGGGGGACGACGGGCTGCAGCCTGGAACCAACCCGTGCCGACCGTGGCGGTCGTCCGACGTATGGCGGTGTTCAGCATTCCCTGGTGGCCGCAGTATGCGTGCACATGCGCCCGGATGGTAGCGCCGTGCGTGGAAGGCGCAGCGCTTGCCCCTCCACCGACGCGCCTTTGCACCCTGTTAAGCCTTCCTCTGCAAGCCTGCGCTCAGTCCTGAAGGAGACCCTCCCATGCGTCTGTCCCTGTTGATGCTTGCCGCCCTTGTGCCTGCAATGCCTGCATCTGCCGCCGAGACCCCGGAACTGCAACGCGCGGTGGGTGCGCCGCAGGCGGTGGGAGCGGTACACACGCTGCGGCAGATTCCCGAAGCCTGTGCGCGGCTGGAGGGCGCCTTCACCGGCCAGGCTGCCGAGCCGTATCGATTCGCCGTGGTCCGTACCAGCGAGCAGTGCCAGCCGCGCGCTCGTTTTGTCGACTTCGCCAAGGCGCAGCCCGCTGTCGACAAGGGCTGGAAGCTCAATGACGTGATCCGCGTGCCCAGCGCGACGTGCCCGGCACAGCAGGCGGTGGTGCGGGTGTGGCGTCTGCCGGTCGACAACCGCCAGTCGCTGGACGGCCAGGGGCAGTCGCGCATCTATCTGGAAGAAGCAAAGAAGCAGGCCGCCGCCGGCAAGATTCCGCAGGTGACGATGTTCGCCGCGCAGCTGCAGGTGGAAGGCAAGGCCTGCAACTGACGCCGTCCGGCAGGGCGAAGCCACGCAGGGCGTGGATGTACTTCGGCGCGCACCGGTAGCGTCGGGCCATGCCCGGCGGAGAACCCGGTAGTGGGGGCCGCGGGCGCCGCCACCCCGCCCCCAAAACCGCCCAGAGCCCCCCCGGCCCCCCCCCCGCAGCCCCCAGCGGCCCCCGGAAGCGGGCACGGCG
>NZ_JBRRET010000079.1:0-2948 GCF_056760435.1 Stenotrophomonas sp. STEN008
GGGGGGGGGGGGGGGGGGGGGGGGGGGGGGGGGGGGGGGGGGGGGGGGGGGGGGGGGGGGGGGGGGGGGGGGGGGGGGGGGGGGGGGGGGGGGGGGGGGGGGGGGGGGGCCCCAGCCCTGCCAGCACACCCCCTTCCCTGAGCATTCCGCGCAGCGGTTTGAGCGCCGCGCGCACGCCGGCCACGGCACGCTAGCCGCAACGGAACCGCCCGTCCTCCATCGAGAACCCTCATGACCCTGCATCACCTGCCGCTGCGCGGCGCCCTGCTGCTGGCCCTGGCTGCGCTGCCGCTGACCGCACTCGCCGAAGCCACCTCACCCGCACCCACCCGGCAGATGCCCGGCGTCTATCACCACCGCATCGGCACCCTGCAGGTCACCGCCCTGTTCGATGGCGTGGTCGCACTCGGCCGGCAGGAAGTGGTCGACGTGCCGCCGACGCTGGTCACCCGCCTGCTGGAAGGCCGCTATGTCCCCGAAGACAGCAAGGGCCTGCAGACCGCGGTCAATGCTTACCTGATCCGCCAGGGCAATCACCTCACCCTGGTCGACACGGGCACCGCACAGTGCTTCGGTCCCGGCCTGGGCCAGGTACTGGGCAACCTGCGTGCCGCAGGCGTGGATCCCGCCGAGGTGGACGACATCCTGCTGACCCACGCCCACCCTGACCATCTGTGCGGCGTGCTCGACGCGCAGGGCAAGCCGGCCTATCCGAACGCGACGGTGTGGCTGTCCAGGGCCGACGCGGACTACTGGCTCAACCCGGCCAGCGAAACCACCGCACCGGAGGGCGTGCGCTTTGCCTTCCCGCTCGCCCGAACCGCCGTGGCGCCTTATCAGGCCAGCGGCCACCTGCGTACCTTCCAGCCAGGCGATGCCCTCCCCGGCGGTGCCCTGGCGATGGATACCCATGGCCACACCCCCGGCCACGTCTCTTACCGGTTCGACAGCCAGGGCCAGTCACTGCTGGTGTGGGGCGACGTGCTGCACTTCCACGCGGTGCAGTTCGCCCACCCGGAAGCCGCGTTCGAGGCCGATTCGGACCGCAAGGCGGCCACGGCCAGCCGCCGCAGTCTGTTGCAGCAGGCCACCGCCGGGGCGTGGTGGGTGGCGGGTGCGCATCTGCCTTTCCCGGGCCTGGGCCACGTGCGCAGGGACGGCCAGGCCTATGCCTGGGTGCCGGCGGAGTATTCGCCATTGTGAGGGTGTGCCGACCAAGGTCGGCCCCCACCGATCCGGTAGCGCCGGGCCATGCCCGGCGGGCGAGAGGTTATTCCAGGCCCAGCCAGCCACCGATCACGGCACGGGCTTCGTCCACGCCGGTGCGGTCTTCGCCGGAAAACACCTGCACGCTGACGCTGTCGCCGTAGGCCGACTGCAGTTCCTTGCGCACCTTCTGCAGCGTCTGCATCTGCTGGCCGCGGCCTAGCTTGTCGGCCTTGGTCAGCAGCGCATGCGCCGGCAGGCCGCGCTGTACGGCGTAAGACAGCATCTGGCGGTCGTAGTCCTTCAGCGGGTGGCGGATGTCCATCACCACCACCAGCCCCTTCAGTGCCTCCCGGGTACGGAAGTACCGGTCGATGAAGGCCTGCCAGTGCGCCTGCAGCTCCAGCGGCACCTTGGCGTAGCCGTAGCCGGGAAGGTCGACCAGGCTTGCTTCCGGGGTGATCTGGAAGAACACCAGCTGCTGCGTGCGGCCGGGGGTCTTGGAGACGCGGGCCAGGGCATTCTGCCGGGTCAACGCATTGAGGGCGCTGGACTTGCCGGCGTTGGAGCGGCCGGCGAAGGCCACTTCGGCCCCTTCGTCGGGCGGCAGCTGCCGCGCGTTGTGGGCCGAGAGGTGGTAACGGGCGCGTTCAAGGAGCAATGACATGCGCATAGGATCGCATGTTGCGGCGCCGCGCGCCCGTGCCGACGGCCCCAGCGGGGATTTTGCTGCACTGCTTCGTTGACCGTGCGTGGAAACGCCGTTGATAATCCGGGCGATGCCGGCGGCCACCGCCCGGCCCGGTCCATACGGAGCTTTAGCATGCGCCACGCTCGCGTTCTTGCCGTATCCGCCCTTGCCACTGCTGTCGTTGTTGCCGCCGCTGCGTTCGCGCAGACCACGTTGACCCCGCTGCCCGACAACGGGCCGATCAACACCGCCTCGCTGGAGGTGGATTTCAGCAAGACGACCTGGGGCGATGCCAAGGCTGGCCAGGGCAAGGCTGCGGCCTGCGCGGCCTGCCATGGTGCCGACGGCAATTCCACGGTCGAGATGTACCCGTCCATCGCCGGCCAGAGCGAGCGCTATGTCGCCCAGCAGATGGCCCTGATCGCCAACGGCCAGCGCAGCTCCGGTGCGGCAGTGGCGATGGTGCCGTTCGTGCAGAACCTCACCCCGCAGGACATGCGCGACATCGGCGCGTTCTTCGCCACGCAGAAGGCCACCGCCGGCATCGCCGACGACACCGCGGTGACCGAAGGCCCCTACAAGGGCATGAAGTTCTACCAGATCGGCCAGCAGCTGTACCGCGGCGGCGACGCGTCGCGCGGGCTGCCGGCCTGCATGGCCTGTCACGGCCCCAGCGGCGCCGGCAACCCGGGCCCGGCCTACCCGCATATCGGTGGCCAGCACGCCAGCTATGTCGCGCGCCGCCTGCAGGAGTACCAGGCCGGGCAGACCAACGAAACCGACAAGGCGCACTTCCAGATCATGGCCGCGGTGGCACAGAAGCTGACCGAACAGGAAGTGCAGGCGCTGTCCAGCTACCTGCAGGGCCTGCACAACCGGGCCGACGACGTGGCCACCGAAGCCACACCGGCACGACCGGCCGCCGCCCCCTGACCGCCACTGGTCGGGGGGGGGGGGGGGGGGGCGCGCCGGCGGCGCGGGCGGGGGGGGGGTGGCCGGGCGGGGGGGGGCGGGGGGGGGGGGGGGGGGGGGGGAGGGGGGGGGGTGGAGG
>NZ_JBRRET010000080.1:0-2698 GCF_056760435.1 Stenotrophomonas sp. STEN008
GGGGGGGGGGGACCGGCCCCGGGGCGGAGAAACCCCCCCAAGGCCCCCACCGGGGCGGGGCCCACCCCCCCGCCCCCCGGCGGGCGCCGGGGGGGAACCGGGCGGCCCCCCCCGGCCCGGGAATAGCCCGGGGCGGGGGCGCCGGGCGCCCCGGGCCTTTTCCTTACTTCAGACCATCGCTGACGGCCTTGGTCAGCGTGCCCTGCGCATCGTCACCACTGAATTCCCAGACGAACGCGCCGCCCAGGCCCTGGGTCTTCACGTAGCCCATCTTGCGGGTGATGTTGGCCGGAGTGTCGAAACTCCACAGCGTGCTACCGTTGTAGATCCAGGTGGCGCCGGCGGTGTTGTCGGTGTAGCCCGGCCAGGCCAGGTTCTTCAGTACCTTCCAGTCTTCGATGCCGGCCTCATAGGTGCCCGGTGCGGCGCCTGAGGCGGTCTGGTACAGGCCATTGTTGGCATTGGCCACGCCCGTCCAGCCACGTCCGTAGTAGCCGATGCCCAGGTTGAGCTTGGCGGCCGGCACACCCCGGCTGATGAAGGCCTCGATGGCGTCGTTGCTGTTGTACAGCTTCTGGTCGCCGGTGGACGGATCATTCGGCGAATCGAACAGTGCCGACTGGTGATTGGTCCTTGCATCCCACGCACCGTGGAAGTCGTAGGTCATCACGTTGATGTAGTCCAGGTACGGGTGATAGGCCGCCGGGTCGGTGACGCGGATCTTGTCGATGCCGGCACCCACCGCCACGGTCAGCAGAAGGCCCGGACGCACCGCATCGAGCTGGCGGCGGAACTCGGCCATGAGTGCGGTGAAGTTGGCGTTGTCCTCGGGCTTGCCGCACTCGATGCCGCAGGCCACGGGGTATTCCCAGTCGATGTCGATGCCGTCGAATACGCCCAGCGCTGCGCCCGTGCCGCCGGCGCCGTCGGTCACCGGCAGGTTGCCCTTGATGTAGGCGTCGATGCAGGAGGCGACGAAGGCCTGGCGGTTCTCCGGACGGGCCGCGCTGGAGAATCCACGCGACCAGGTCCAGCCACCCAGCGAGATCAGCACCTTCAGACCCGGATGCTTGGCCTTGAGCTGCTTGAGCTGGTTCCAGTTGCCGCGCAGCGGCTGGTCCCAGGTATCGGCGCTGCCACTGACGCTCTCGGCGGCGCTGAAGGCCTTGGTGTAATCGGCGAACGCATCGCCACCGGCGCCGCTGTTCGGGTCCGACGGCTGGGTCACGCCCACTTCGCAGCGGTTGTTGCGCACGTTGCCGAAGGCGTAGTTGATGTGGGTCAGCCGCGCGGCGGAACCGCTGCTGTCGATGTTCTTCACCCGGTAGTTGCGGCCGTAGATGCCCCACTGGGTGAAGTAGCCGATGACCCGCTTGCCGGTGCCGCCACCGTCGCCGGCCAGGGTGGTGGCGCTGATTTCCGTGCCCTGGGCGGACGCATTGCCGGCGTTGTCGCGGGCACGCACACGGTAGCGGTAGGTGGTGGACGCGGTCAGGCCGCCATCGACGTAGCTGGTGCTGGACGGAGAACCGACCAGGCTGCCGTTGCGGTACACATCGTAACCGGCCACGCCGCTGCCACCGGCGTTGTCGGTGGACGGACTCCAGCTCAGCGCGATGCTGCTGGCGGTACGGGTGCCCACCGCCAGCCCGCCGGGCACGCTGGGTGCGGTGGTATCGCCGCTGGCGGCGTTGACGGTGATGGTGATGGTCGGGGTGCTGGTGGTGGCGTTGTTGTTGTCGGTGGCCACCGCGCGCAGGGTGTGGCTGCCGGCGCTGGCATTGGCCCAGCTGGCGCTGTAGGGAGCGCTGGTATCCACGCCGATCGAGCTGCCGTCGCGGAAGAATTCCACCTTGCTGACGCTGCCGTCCGGGTCGCTGGCGTTGGCGGTGACGTTGATGGTGCTGCCGGCGCTGAAGGTAGCGCCATTGGCCGGTGAGGTCAGGCTGACCACGGGAGGCTGGTTGACGCCGCCGCCATCGCAGGCACCGAGGTTGGTGTAGTAGGGCGCACCGGCCGGATGGTCTGGCGGGGCATTCCAGATGTCCTGGTTTGCCCGGTACAGCACGCCGCCCTTCTGCAGGGTGTCGCCGGCGCGATAGATCTTGGCCTGGTCCCATTCGGCCACGCCGGCACAGCTGGCGGCCTGGGCCAGGCCCGGCAGGCTGGCGGCACCGGCGGCCAGGGCAAGCAGCCAGGCCAGGCGGCGGGGACGACAGCTTCGGGTGGAACGTTCGGCACTGCGCACAATCGGGTCGTACATGGTGTGTCTCCGATCAAAGGGCGCGCGGGCCCCGATGGCGCCGCGCGTGACGCAGGTCCGGGCGTCGCCGGGGAAGGCGACGGGAGGGGCCGGACGGAGGCACCTGGGAGGCCGGGGAGAGAGTCCGGCACCAGGTAGGGACAACGTTGTCATCAATTGCGTGGTCAATCCGTGAGCAAGCGCATGGTTCCGGGATTCGGGCGGAGCGCGCTGGCGCGCGGTCGGCGGCCAGCGGCGGAGCCCCTTCGTGGCTGGGGGGTTGGTCGCTTACAGCGGATTTGTGGGGGTTGGGGGGGGGGGGGGGGGGGGGGGGGGGGGGGCGGCTGTCGCGTCCCCCCCCCCGCCCCCGCTGGCGGTCCCCCCCCCCCCCCCCCCCCCCCCCCCCCCCCCCCCCCCGCCAACCTGCAGGAAACCGGCTTTTGACGTTGCTGTTGC
>NZ_JBRRET010000081.1:0-2307 GCF_056760435.1 Stenotrophomonas sp. STEN008
GTGGGGGGGCTGGCCCTTTTTGGGGCGGTCGGGGGTGGTTTGGTGCTTGGGGGGGCCGGGGGGGGGGGGGGGGGGCCGTGCGGCCCGCCCCGGGGAAGCCCCGGGCGGCACAGCGTGCGGGCGGCCCTTCCGGACCGCCCGCCCCTGCATCAGGCCTCGTACGCGGATTCGCCGTGCGAGGTGACGTCCAGGCCGGTACGTTCGGCCTCTTCGGTCACGCGCAGGCCGACCACCACCTTCACCAGCAGCAGGATGACCGCGGTCACCACGGCGGACCAGACCACCGTCAGGCCGACGCTGACCACCTGCACCCACACCTGGTGGCCGATATCCAGATCGGCCTTGGTGCCGCCCAGCGACTGCGCACTGAACACACCGGTGAGGATCGCGCCGACGATGCCGCCGACGCCGTGCACGCCGAACACGTCGGCCGTGTCATCCACCTTCAGCAGGCGCTTGAGACCGGTGACGCCCCACACGCAGACGGTGCCGGCGACGAAACCAATGACGATGGCACCCAGCGGCCCGACCGTGCCGCACGCGGGCGTGATGCCGACCAGGCCGGCCACCGCGCCGGAGGCCGCACCCAGCGCCGACGGCTTGCCCTTGCCGATGGCTTCCACCAGCGTCCAGCCCAGCACTGCGGCGGCGGTGGCCAGCACGGTGTTGAGGAAGGCCAGCGATGCCACGGTATCGGCCGCGGCGGCGGAGCCGGCGTTGAAGCCGAACCAGCCCACCCACAGCAGCATCGCGCCGATGTAGGTGAACGGTACGTTGTGCGGCTTCAGCGCGGTCTGGCCGTAGCCGAGGCGCTTGCCGACGAACCACGCGGCGACCAGGCCGGCAACGCCGGCGTTGATGTGCACCACGGTACCGCCAGCGAAGTCGATCGCGCCCAGCTCACCCAGGTAGCCACCGCCCCAGACGATATGCGCCATCGGGATGTAGCTGAAGGTGAACCACAATGCCGAGAACAGCAGCACCGCACGGAACTTGATGCGCTCGGCGAAGGCACCGACGATCAGCGCGGTGGTGATGCCGGCGAAAGTCGACTGGAAGGCGACGAACAGATAATCCGGCAGGCCCGCGATCGGCGTGTTGCCCACCGAGTCGGGCGTGAAGCCCTTCAGGAACGCGAACTCGGTGAATGAACCGAAGAACGGATTGCCGGCGCTGAACACCGCGCTGTAGCCGTAGGACACCCACAGCAGCAGCACCAGCGAGAACACCACCAGGATCTGGCTCAGCACGGACAGCACGTTCTTCGAACGCACCAGGCCGCCGTAGAACAGGGCCAGGCCCGGCACCACCATCAACAGCACCAGCAGGGTGGAGGTCAGCATCCAGGCGACGTCGCCGTGATCGAAGGCCGGGGCCGCAGCCTCGGCAGCCGCGGGAGCGGCGGCGGCCGGTGCCTGCAGCGGCTCGACCGCTACCGGTTCACTGCTCAACGGTGTCACCTGGGCCTGGGCGTGGGCGTTGCCCGGCCAGACGCCCGCGGCCAGCGCGCTGAGCAGCATCAGCAGGCACACGAGATGGAACCGGGCTTGCCACCCGGTAAGAAGGCGCATCTTCATTGGGGGAGTCTCCGGAAGGGGGTTACAGCGCGTCTGCACCGATTTCGCCGGTGCGGATGCGGATGACCTGTTCGACGGCGGTGACGAAGATCTTGCCGTCACCGATCTTGCCGGTACCTGCCGACGATTGGATCGCCTCGATCACCGCATCGGCGCGCTCGTCGGTGACCACGGTTTCGATCTTGATCTTGGGCAGGAAATCGACGACGTACTCTGCGCCGCGGTACAGCTCGGTATGGCCCTTCTGGCGGCCGAAGCCTTTCACTTCGGTCACGGTGATGCCCGACACGCCAGCATCGGAGAGGGCCTCGCGGACCTCGTCGAGCTTGAACGGTCGGATGATGGCGGAGATCAGTTTCATGCGCATGTCCCGATGGTGGATGGGGCCAGCGCGCCAACGCGCGATGGCATCAGGCAACCACGGGCCATCACATCGATGGCCGTGGCTGTTGCACCGGACACGAACGGGGCCGGGACGGTCGTGCCTCTCTCCTTGCACGACCGACGCGGGAGGGAGGGCGGCCCATGTCGCGTATCCGGTCTCTCTTGCCCCTGGATCAACGGACCCACGGTCCGCTCTACCACGGTGGGCCGGAGCCCACCCTGCGGCTCCCCAGCCGCAAAGATCGGAGGCGATGGGGGGGGGGGGGGTGGGGGCTCCCGCCCCCCGAGGCCGCCCGGGAACAGGGGGTGTTAACCGGGGTTTTCACAGGGGGGGGGGCCCCGCGGG
>NZ_JBRRET010000083.1:0-1721 GCF_056760435.1 Stenotrophomonas sp. STEN008
TTCGCCGGCGGCCAGGGTGATGCTGGAGGCGCTGGCCTGGATCTGGCCAACGATGCGGGTCAGCTGGGTGACGGTGGCATTGGCATCGTCACGCATCCGTGCGAACACGCCCTGGTAGTCGCCCTGCATGCGGGCGGTCAGGTCGCCTTCGGCGATGGCTGACAGCAGCTGTGACAGCTTGCCGAGGTTCTCATCGCTGACTGCCATCATCGCGTTGAGGTTTTCCAGCATGGTGCGGAAATCGTGATCGAAGCGCTGTGCGTCGCCGCGACGGCTGAAGTCACCGGCAGCGGCGGCGCCGGCCAGCTGCTTGATCTCGGCATTGATGCGGCCGAGGTTGTCCTTGACGGTATCAACGGCGTGGGTCATCGCCGCCTTCTCGCCCGGGTAGCGGGCGATATCACGGCTCAGATCGCCGACGGCGTATTGCTGGACGACATCGAGCACATCATGAAGGGTCTGCACGTGGCCGCCGACCAGCGCATTGGTCTCCTGCACCATCAGCCCATACTCGCCGGGGAATGCGCTGGCATCGATGCGGTAGCTGAGTTCACCGGCGTCGTGGCGACGTGCCATCTCACGTTGGCCACCGATCACGGCGTGCAGCTGCCGCTGCATGGCGGACATCGCATCCAGCAGGCGGCCGGGCTCGTCATGCGGCTGCGGGCCGATATGGCTGTCCAGTCTGCCAGCGGCGATGCCTTCGGCCACGGCCGTAGCCTGCTTCAACGGTACCGCGATGCGGTTGCCGATCAGCCAGCTCAAGGCCAGCACGATCAGAACCACCACGCCACCGGAGATCGCCATGATCGTGGTGAACACCAGGGCCTGCTTCTGCACGTCGTCCGTGTAGACGCCACTGCTGATGACCCAGTTCCACGGCGCGAACAGCCCGGCATAGGCGATCTTGCCGACCGTGCCTTCGCTGCCGGGCTTGGCCCAGCGGTAGTCGACGAAGCCGCCCCCGGCCTTGGCTGCCTCGACCTGCTGGTAATAGATGCGCACCCCTTCATCGGTGCGGAAATCCTTCATGTCCTTGCCGACCAGGTCCTTGCGGAACGGGTGCATGAGTACCCGGTAGCCGGTGTCGTAGACGTTGTAGTAGTAGGTGTCGTTCTCGGCACGCATCCTCTCCAGCGCCTGCAGTGCGGCGGCCTTGGCTGCCTCTTCGCTGAGCTCGCCGGTACCGGCCAGGCGGTGGTAGTGCTGGACAATGCCGTAACTCAGTTCGACCTGGGTCTTCAGCGAGGTCTTGCGCGTTTCAGTCAGGTCGAGGTACTGCATGCGGGCGGCGATCACCGACAGCGCGACCACGCCCAGCGCGATGAGCAGCGTGAGCAGATTGAGCTTGCGCCGGACGGAGAGATTGCTGAAGTAGTGTTGCCAGCGATGCATGAGGTTCATCGAGCAGGACCAGTTTGAAGCAGGCGGGCGGCGCCGAGCCGGCCACGGCGGAATACACCATGACACCCCCGTTATCGGCCGCGGGCGCGCGGGATTGAGGTGCAGTGCCGGAACGCATTCAGGTTTCCTTGCAGCGGCGGCTGCGGCGCTGCCTGCGGCAGTCCTTTGAAGCAAAAGCAACGGCAACGGCAACGGCAACGGCAGGTCATGGCGATGGGTTGCTACGGTTTGGCCGGGGCGGGGTGGGCAGGCAGGACACACCGTGAACCCATCCATGGGGGCTCGATGGCGCCATCCATGGCGCCAACGGTCCTGCC
>NZ_JBRRET010000084.1:0-1497 GCF_056760435.1 Stenotrophomonas sp. STEN008
TTTTTGGGTTTTGTTTGTGGCCCCCTGTTTTGCCGGGGGGGGGGGGGGGGGGGGCCCTCCTCCCCCCCCCTGTTTCCCGGGGGGGGGGGTTCCCCTCTTTTGGGGTTTCTTTTTTCCCCCCCCCCCGGGCGAGACCTCGGGCGAGCCTATCATTGCCCCGGCGGAACAACTGTTTTGCCAGTCCGTGCCTGTTGCCCGGCGGGCGCCATCCCCATTCTTTGCGGCACTCCCCCGCAAGAGATGGCCGACATGCTGTTCACTCCCCACCGCCTGGGCGCACTGACCCTGCCCAACCGCATCGTGATGCCGCCGATGACCCGTTCGCGTGCGGCCCACGGTAATGTTGCCACCGCCGAAATGGCGGCGTACTACGCGCAACGTGCCGGCGCCGGCCTGATCATCAGCGAAGGCACCCAGATCAGCCCGCAGGGCCAAGGCTATGCCTGGACGCCGGGCATCCATAGTCCGCAACAGGTACAGGGCTGGCGCCAGGTCACCGATGCGGTGCACGCGGCCGGCGGGCGCATCTATGCGCAGCTGTGGCACGTGGGGCGTGTTTCGCATATTGCACTGCAGCCGAACGGTGAGGCGCCGGTGTCGTCGTCGGCACTGCTGGCTGAAGGCGTGAAGGTTTTCGTTGACCCGACCGGTGCCGGCCCGGAGGCCGGCGTCGGCGAAATGGTCCAGCACTCGATGCCGCGCGCCCTGCGCGAGGACGAGATCCCTGGCATCGTCGAGGACTACGCGCAGGCGGCACGCAATGCACTGGCGGCGGGCTTCGACGGGGTCGAGCTGCATGGGGCCAATGGCTATCTCATCAACCAGTTCATCGATTCGCAGGCCAACCAGCGCACCGATGGCTATGGTGGCGCGCTGCAGAACCGGCTGCGCTTCCTGCGTGAGGTGACGCGGGCGGTGGTCGAGGTGGCGGGCGGCGACCGGGTGGGGGTGCGCCTGGCGCCGCTGACCACGCTGCAGGGGGCGGTGGACGACACGCCGCAGGCCACCTATCTGGCGGCCGCGCATCTGCTGGGTGGGCTGGGCGTGGGCTACCTGCACATCGCCGAAGCCGACTGGGACGACGCACCACCGATGCCGCTGGCATTCAAGCAGGCGCTGCGCATGGTCTATCCGGGCACACTGATCTACGCCGGCAAGTACACCGCCGAGCGCGCCGAGCAGGCACTGGCCGAAGGCTGGGCCGACCTGATTGGTTTCGGCCGGCTCTTCATCGCCAACCCGGACCTGCCGGAGCGGCTGCGCCAAGGTTCGGAACTGAACCTGCCGGACCGCGCGACGTTCTTCGGAGGCGGGGTGGCGGGCTTCACCGATTACCCGACGCTGGAAGAGAGCGTCGCTGCCTGATTCCGCATCCGCCGGGGGGGGGGCCCGGCGGCCCCCGGCCCGCCGGTGGTGCCGGGTACCCCGCCGCCGGCCGGCCGGCGCCCCGCGCCGGGGGGGGGGGCGGCGGGCGGGGGGGGGGGGGGGGGGGGGGGG
>NZ_JBRRET010000085.1:0-1325 GCF_056760435.1 Stenotrophomonas sp. STEN008
GCCGGTGACCCTGGCAGTGCCGACTTCGGCAGCCACACCCTGGTGCTGGCCGATCACAGCCATGACACCGCCGAGCTGGGCAGCGTGCGCTTCCATCGGCGCGATGAGAGCGAGCGCAGTGACAGCGTGCAGCAGTGGTCGACCGCGCACCGCTGGCGTCCGGGCAAGGTGCAGCGTGCCACCTGGGACTACCGCACGCTGGAGCGCCGCCAGGCCAGCGCCGAAAGCGGGCAGGCCAACGACCTGGGCATCATCGACCGCGACACCTGCGGCCCCTACGGCTGGCAGGACAATGCCCGCGGCCAGCGCCGCGCGCAGCAGCACCTGGATGCGCTGCGCGTGCGTGCGCAGACCATCGACGGTGCCGGCCAGTGGCGCACGCTGGCCCCGGGCGCACGGTTCGGGCTGTCGCAGCACCCGCAGGTGAGCCAGGACGCGCAGTTCCTGTGTCTGTCGGTGCAGCACCAGGCGCGCAACAACCTCGATGCCGATGTATTCGATGCGCTGGAGCAGACCCTGGGTCCGTCCAGCGTGGCCGCGCCGGCACTGCCGGGCGCGCTGTCGGGCCTGGCCAATGGGCGTGCGCCCGGTGAGGTCTCCACCGCCTTCTACGACAACCGCTTTGTGGCCATCCCGGCCGAAGTGACCTACCGGCCGCAGACCGACGATGGCCATGGCACGCATCTGCATCCGCGGCCGACCATCACCGGCACGCTCAGTGCGATCGTGGTCAGCGATGGCGACCCGCTGCTGTCCGACCGCGACCACCGCATCAAGGTGCAGTTCCCGTGGCAGCGCGGCGCCAACGCCAGCAGCGGGCTGGCCCATCCGGGTGGGGACGACAATGCCCCGGCCACCGGGGGGGCCTGGACGTGGGTGCGGGTGATGACCCCATGGGCGGGCGACAACTGGGGCGGCGTGGTGCTGCCACGGCGTGGCCAGGAAGTGCTGGTGGCGTTCCTGGAGGGCGACATCGACCGCCCGGTGGTGGTCGGTGCGGTGTACAACGGCCGTGGCCAGCAGGACGCGCAGCACAACCAGATCAACGGTGGCGGTGCCAACGCCACCGGTAATGCGGCGGCATGGTTCGAGGGCAACGATCACGCCGCGGTGTATACCGGTTTCAAGAGCCAGGCACTGGCCGACAGCCAGGGCGGGCAGGGCGGCTACCAGCAGCTGCGCTTCGATGACACGCCGGGCCAGGGCCGCGCGCAGCTGTCCACCACCCAGCACGAGACCACCCTGACCCTGGGCCATCTCAAGGGCGGCCAGGACAACGTGCGCGAGGGCGAGCGGGGCTTTGGTGTGGAACTGTCCACGCAGGC
>NZ_JBRRET010000086.1:0-844 GCF_056760435.1 Stenotrophomonas sp. STEN008
CGCTGGGCTGCCCCCCCCCCCCGCCCCGCCCGCCGCCCCCCCCCCCCCCCCCCCCCCCCCCCCCCCCCCCCCCCCCCCCCCCCCCCCCCCCCCCCCCCCCCCCCCCCCCCCCGCCAGGGCTTCACTTCGGCGGCCGGCAAAGGCGTTGGGTTTCCACGTGGGAAGAGGGGTCGGATCCGTTTTCCTGCGGAAAACGGATCTGACCCCTGAAGTGGCCTGGCTTTTGCTTTTTGCTTTCTTTCTTCAATCCGGGGTGGACGCGCACGGAAACTGTCCGTGGCCGGGAGGGTGGGTTGCGCAGGGGCGTAAGCGCCATGGATGGCGCGCCCGAGCCTACAGGGACGTATTCACGGCGTGCCCTGCGCGACCCACCTTCCTGGCCCAAACGAAGGAAATCCGCAGCTCTCCGCGGCCACTCCGAGGGGCTTCGCCGTTGGCTGGACAATCAGATGCCCCTTAAACGAAAACGCCCCGGCGCAGGGCCAGGGCGTTGTCGTGCGTCAGGTCAGGCAGGAATCAGAACTCCTGCCAGTCTCCGTCGGCCAGTTCCGCGGCCATCGGGCGACCCCCCCAGCTGCGGCGGGCCGGCGGTGCAGCCGGCGCCGGGGCGGCGGGTGCAGCGGTGCGCGGGGCGGGGGCGGCGACGCGGGGCGCGACCACGGTTTCGGCTTCATCGAGCACGAAGATGGACACCGCTTCACTCAGATGGCCTGCCTGTTCCTCCATGGCCCGCGCAGCGGCGGTGGCTTCCTCCACCAGCGCGGCATTCTGCTGGGTGGTCTCGTCCATCTGCACCACGGTCTGGTTGACCTGCTCGATGCCGGCGCTCTGTTCCTGCGAGGCC
>NZ_JBRRET010000087.1:0-646 GCF_056760435.1 Stenotrophomonas sp. STEN008
TGGCCTACAGCGCCAATGGTGCGCGCATCGACGTGGCCCGGGGTGCGCTGCTGGCCACCGCGGCCACCACGCGCAACCAGCGCGCCGTCGCTGGCGTAGCCGATGGCCTGGCGATCAACCAGGGCCTGCCCCGGCCGCTGACCCAGCTGTTCCCCGCCCAGGTCGGCGCCGCGCTGGACGGCCTGAGCGGCGAGCTGCATGCCGCCACGCCGCTGGTGCTGGTCGAGAGCAGCCGCTACGTGCGTGATGCAGCCTTGTCGCGGCGTGCGGGCAATGCGTCGCCGGGCAGCACCGGCGACGCGACCGGTGCGTGGGTACAGGCGATCGGCGGCAACGGCAAGCTCGATGGCGATGTCGAAACCGCGCGCACGGATGCCAACAGCAACGGCCTGCTGGTCGGTATCGACCGCGAGTTCGATGGCTGGCAGGCCGGCGTACTGGCCGGCACCGGCCGTACCGACGTCAAGCAACGTGACCGCCGTGCCAAGTCCAAGATCGACAATACCCACTTCGGTGCCTACGCCAGCCACAGCTGGGGCGGCTTCGGTCTGCGCGGTGGCGTGGCCTGGAGCAAGCACGAGGCAGAGAGCACCCGCGAGCTGGCGTTCGCAGGATTCAGCGACACGCTCACCGGCCGTTATGACGC
>NZ_JBRRET010000088.1:0-564 GCF_056760435.1 Stenotrophomonas sp. STEN008
TTGCTTGATCAAACGTCTGCAAGATGGACAGTCATCCTTCCTGCAGGCGCCTTCACAAGATACCTGCGCATACTTTCAAAGATCCGGGGAAGTGGCCTCAGCGCCGTTCCCATGTGCTCCGAAGTTTCCTTCGTAGCGAGCCGCCCATTATAGCCGGCTTTTCCGCTTCGTCAACACCTTTTTCAAGGACGCCGCACCGGGGTGGGCGTTGTTGCCGGAGCTGCTTCGTCGTTGGCCCCGAGAGGCTTTCGTCGTTGCGAGCCGCCTATTATGACGGACTTTTCGAGTCCGTCAACACCTTCGTTCGATCATCTCGTCCGCCGGCGTGGCGTCGCTTCTGCGTGCTGCTTCCGGGGAAGCGTCGCGCTGCAGCGAGGGAGCGAATTCTAGAGATCCTGCCGGATTCGTCAACCACTTTCTTTCAGGACAATGACAGCGCTGGCGCTTGTGCCGGCCGGTGCGCGCACTCGATGTTCCCTGAGGCGTTTGGGGGCCGCGGGGGCCGGGGCCGCCCGCACCGGGGGGTATAAAGCGGGGCAAAAACCGGGGACCCGCGGGGGACGC
>NZ_JBRRET010000089.1:0-517 GCF_056760435.1 Stenotrophomonas sp. STEN008
GCTCTCATCGCGCCGATGGAAGCGCACGCTGCCCAGCTCGGCGGTGTCATGGCTGTGATCGGCCAGCACCAGGGTGTGGCTGCCGAAGTCGGCACTGCCAGGGTCACCGGCATGCTCGAACCAGTAATAGATGCCTTCCTCGGCCAGCAGGCGCTGCAGGAAGGCCAGGTCGCTTTCCTGGTACTGCGTGGTCAGGCTGCGCCGGGCGTACTGGCCGCCATCGGCCAGCGACCAGCGCCAGGCCGGGGCCAGGCCACCGTAGTCGGCGAAGATGTCCTCGACGATCTCCACGACCGTCCTGTCGTGGAACACATAGCTGTCCACCCGCTGCGACAGGAACGCCAGCCACGGCTGCAGGCGCAGCCGGTAGCGTGCCAGGCCGCCATTGCTGCCCAGCCGCTCGGCAGCGGTGATGCGTCCATGCAACGGCCGCAGGCTGCCGTCGGCCTGCTGCATCTGCAGCAGCGCGCCCTGCCCGATCAGCGGGCCCAGCGGCAGGCCCGCATCCAGCGACAGC
>NZ_JBRRET010000090.1:0-466 GCF_056760435.1 Stenotrophomonas sp. STEN008
GGCGGTAATACCACCGTAGGCGCCAATGGCCTGCTGAAGGGTGTCGGCACCCTGGGCACCACCCGGGTCGACGGCATCATCGCGCCGGGCAATTCGATCGGCACGCTGACCATCAACGGTGACTACGTGCAGGGCGCTACCGGTGTGTTCGCGTCCGAACTGGCGCCGGGAGGCCGCAGCGACCAGCTGCACGTCACCGGCACCGCCGCGCTGGACGGCACGCTGGTCGCGCTGCCCGAACCGGGTGTGTACTACCTGGGAGAGCAGTTCAACATCCTGCGCGCCGACGGTGGCATCAACGGTCAGTTCGCCCGTACCGACTTCAGTGCATTCTCGCCGTTCCTGCAGTTCAGCCTGGCCTACAGCGCCAATGGTGCGCGCATCGACGTGGCCCGGGGTGCGCTGCTGGCCACCGCGGCCACCACGCGCAACCAGCGCGCCGTCGCTGGCGTAGCCGATGGCCTGG
>NZ_JBRRET010000091.1:0-447 GCF_056760435.1 Stenotrophomonas sp. STEN008
CTGCAGGCGCCTTCACAAGATACCTGCGCATACTTTCAAAGATCCGGGGAAGTGGCCTCAGCGCCGTTCCCGTGTGCTGCGAAGTTTCCTTCGTAGCGAGCCGCCCATTATAGCCGGCTTTTCCGCTTCGTCAACACCTTTTTCAAGGCCGTCGCACCGGGGTGGACGTTGTTGCCGGAGCTGCTTCGTCGTTGGCCCCAAGGGGCTTTCGTCGTTGCGAGCCGCCTATTATGGCAGGCCTTTCAGCTTTGTCAACAACTTGTTTGAGGAACTTGAAGCTCTTCGTGAAGTTGTTGCCGCAAGTCCAGGTCAAAACCAGGTGCCTGCAAAAAAAGGAAAACCCCGCTGCGTGAGCAGCGGGGTTTTTGGGTATAAACCCTGGCGATGACCTACTCTCGCATGGCTTGAGCCACACTACCATCGGCGCAGCTGCGTTTCACTTCCGAG
>NZ_JBRRET010000092.1:0-318 GCF_056760435.1 Stenotrophomonas sp. STEN008
CGGCTGGATCACCTCCTTTTGAGCAAAGACAGCATCGTCCTGTCGGGCGTCTTCACAAAGTACCTGCATTCAGAGATTTGCATCGGCCAGGCCGGTGTGAGATGTCCCTTTCTGGGGCCTTAGCTCAGCTGGGAGAGCACCTGCTTTGCAAGCAGGGGGTCGTCGGTTCGATCCCGACAGGCTCCACCACGTTTGAGTAAGACATTTGGGTCTGTAGCTCAGGTGGTTAGAGCGCACCCCTGATAAGGGTGAGGTCGGTGGTTCGAGTCCTCCCAGACCCACCATTCTCTGAATGACGCATACATTCGATCTTTATAC
>NZ_JBRRET010000093.1:0-293 GCF_056760435.1 Stenotrophomonas sp. STEN008
TGCATCGGCCAGGCCGGTGTGAGATGTCCCTTTCTGGGGCCTTAGCTCAGCTGGGAGAGCACCTGCTTTGCAAGCAGGGGGTCGTCGGTTCGATCCCGACAGGCTCCACCAGGGAGTTGGTTATCCGGATCCTTCCGGAAAAGCCCGCACATCCATGTGCGGACTCTCCAGAAAAACTTTCCGGGTCTGTAGCTCAGGTGGTTAGAGCGCACCCCTGATAAGGGTGAGGTCGGTGGTTCGAGTCCTCCCAGACCCACCATTCTCTGAATGACGCATACATTCGATCTTTATAC
>NZ_JBRRET010000094.1:0-231 GCF_056760435.1 Stenotrophomonas sp. STEN008
GGCGTGTTCGCACGGATGCGTGACGATGCCAATGCCACCGTCACCCAGCTGACCCGCATCGTTGGCCAGATCCAGGCCAGCGCCTCCAGCATCACCCTGGCCGCCGGCGAAATCGCCTCGGGCAACAACGACCTGTCGCGCCGTACCGAACAGCAGGCCGCCAACCTGGAAGAAACCGCCGCCTCGATGGAGGAACTGACCTCCACCGTGCGCCAGAACGCCGAGCACGCC
>NZ_JBRRET010000095.1:0-223 GCF_056760435.1 Stenotrophomonas sp. STEN008
CCGATCCCATCCCGAACTCGGAAGTGAAACGCAGCTGCGCCGATGGTAGTGTGGCTCAAGCCATGCGAGAGTAGGTCATCGCCAGGGTTTATACCCAAAAACCCCGCTGCTGACGCAGCGGGGTTTTCCTTTTTTTGCAGGCACCTGGTTTTGACCTGGACTTGCGGCAACAACTTCACGAAGAGCTTCAAGTTCCTCAAACAAGTTGTTGACAAAGCTGAAA
>NZ_JBRRET010000096.1:0-222 GCF_056760435.1 Stenotrophomonas sp. STEN008
CCCCCCCCCCCCCCCCCCCCCCCCCCCCCCCCCCCCCCCCCCCCCCCCCCCCCCCCCCCCCCCCCCCCCCCCCCCCCCCCCCCCCCCCCCCCCCCCCCCCCCCCCCCCCCCGCCCCCCCCCCCCCCCCCCCCCCCCCCCCCCCCCCCCCCCCCCCCCCCCCCCCCCCCCCCCCCCCCCCCCCCCCCCCCCCCCCCCCCCCCCCCCCCCCCCCCCCCCCCCCC
>NZ_JBRRET010000097.1:0-222 GCF_056760435.1 Stenotrophomonas sp. STEN008
CGGCTGGATCACCTCCTTTTGAGCAAAGACAGCATCGTCCTGTCGGGCGTCTTCACAAAGTACCTGCATTCAGAGATTTGCATCGGCCAGGCCGGTGTGAGATGTCCCTTTTGGGGCCTTAGCTCAGCTGGGAGAGCACCTGCTTTGCAAGCAGGGGGTCGTCGGTTCGATCCCGACAGGCTCCACCACGTTTGAGTAAGACATTTGGGTCTGTAGCTCAGG